>NZ_CALKTS010000108.1 GCF_937997595.1 uncultured Campylobacter sp.
TAGCGGTAGATGAGATCGAGCGCCTGCAAAATTTCATCCGCATCGCGTAGCTTCACGCGCGCAGAAAAATCACCGCCGCTAAAGGTGCCCATCACAAAGGCGCAGTCGCAGATACCCTTTGGAAAGCTAAGCTCCTCCACGAGCCCCATGGCCCACATCAGCGCCCACAGCGACTCGTATTTCCAGCCCATATTTATGGCCTCGTCGCGGCTCGCCTCGCCTTGCGTGACGCGGCGCTCCATGCGCGTGAGCTTGTCTATGCAGCCGTAGTGGTTATCTAGAAAGCCCTGCACGCCCTGCTTATCCTCATCCGCGAGCTTGCCCTCGTCTCTGATCGAACAGGCGCACATTATCGCCGCATACGAGCAGATCGCGCGGGCGATGACCTCGTCTTTTTCGCGCGGAGTGATCTCGCTCGTCTCGTATCGCAGCGGCAGATGGTCAATGTACGGCACGCCCTGCGATTTTAAAATTTCGATGCTTATATCCTTGCGCTCTTGTGCGCTCTTGCCAATCTTTGCAGCGTTTGCGCTATTTTTGCCACCTTTTTTGAAAAAATCTGAAAATGCCATGAGCTTTCCTTAAAATTTTAAACGTATTTTAAAACAATCGCGCAAAATTTCAGCTTACGGCGGCGGGACGGATTTTTTAAATTTAAGTTCAAACCGAGCTTTGCAAATCGGGCGAAAATTCCGCGCCTCGTCTTGCTAATTTATACGGCGCGCGCTCGCCCGCCCGTGCCTTCTATGATGCTTCGATATAGATCGTAGTAAAATATCTTTGCGGGCAATTCAGGCTTTTGCGGCGGTTTTGACGAAATAAAAAAAATTTAAGCTTTGCCTCAGGTCGGTTAAGTTTCGGCAGTTACTCGAACCGGTTTTAGCGGCGCCATAAGTGCCGCCGCCTCTTTTTTTGCAAATATACCGTCCCGCCGCAGCCGGCAAGGATGTCCGCGATATATGGAATAAAATCGCCGAGCGGCATAAGAAGGTGGATGTAGGGCATTTTATCTCCGTTTTAAATTTTACTCTTTATGGCTTCAGGGGTCGCACGCCGCTTTAAATCGATGTTTATCTTTCGATCGCGTGTCCGCATAAGCAAAGCGCGCTTTGCCGCGTAAATTTAAAAAGCGGCGCCCGTATTTAGCCGAGCGCCGCAATTAAAATTTAACCGATTCGCGCATTTGGCCGAGCGGTGCCGTCTGGCACCTCTCAGTTAAATTTAAGTGGGTGCGATTAATACTTAAACGAGCTGCCCGGCTCGATCAATTTAACCTTTTGTTTATAATTCATCTTTAGCACCGCAGCAGGCCCGAGCACGGTCGCCTTCTCGCCCTCAAGCCAAAACGCCGTACCCTCCGGCATCGCATAAACGGTCGATTTTTGATTAGCGATCAAAAATTCCTCCAGCCTCTCCTCTCTGCTCTCGCCGTTGTGCCCCGCAGGCTTGCCCGAGATGAAGTGCGGATTGATCTGGTGCGGGAAGATGTTGAAGGTATTAAACGACTCAGGCTCGATGATCGGCATATCGTTCGTCGTCATCATCGTAGCGCCCGCGACGTTCGAACCCGCGCTCCAGCCGATATACGGCGTGCCGTCCTCGACCATTTTGCTAATCAGAGCGATGAGCTCGTTTTCGTACATATCGTGCACGAGCTTGAAGGTGTTGCCGCCGCCTACGAATATGCAATCCGCGCTCGCGACCTCCTTTGCGGCATTTTTAGCGTGGTGGACGCCGACTATGTTTAAATTTAAACTCGCAAGCGCCTCTTTGACGCGCTTTTCATATTCGTCGTAGCTCCTGCGAAGGCTCGCGTAAGGGATGAAAACGATCTTTTTGCCCGCGAGGTTGTTCTCCTGCGCAAATTTACCGATCCACGACACCGCGTGCGATAGATACTTCGTGTCTTTGTAGCCCGAGCTTGAGAGCAGCAGCGCTCTTTGCTTGCTATGATCACGCTTTGAGAGCTTAAACGCCTTTTCGCTCGCAGCTAGTTCGCTCGTACCGAGCATCGCAGCGCCCGCCGCCAAAGCGGCTACCTTTAGTAGGTCTCGTCTTTGATTTTGCATCTTTTCTCCTTTAATCAAAGTTGATATCTGTTTTGAAATTATATTCCTTTACATATAAAGAGAGACTGAATATTCGGTTTAAATTTCGCTTGCGCGGAGCTCTCGGCAAGGTAAAATTTAAAGCTTGCTAAATTCCGAAATTAGGCGAGACGCCGCGTCGTAAAATTTAAAAGCGCGGCTAAATTTAATGAAATTCAGGGCGCCGGCATAAGGTTAAATTTAGTGAAATTTACGCTTCGTCCTTCGGAATATAGGTGCTTCGATTAAACAGATAGCACGCTGTAAAAATAAGAAAACAAAGCGATAATACATTTGAACCGCTCAAAAACAGACCTATTATCCTCTCATTATTTTTAGCGATCAGCGCCGCTATTATGAGCGCAAGCGGATAGAGGATCAAAGCCACGCTGGCTAAATTTTCGATTATAAAAACCGCCAGAGAAAAGCACTGATTTTTTATAAAAAGTTTGCTATATTTTTTCGTCGGATAGCTTTTTAAATAAATTCGCGTAAAAATATATGGTAAAACCAACACCGCAGCAAGAGAAAAAAGCCCGCCCAGAACGTTATTTACAAAGCTTGCAAACCACGAAACTAAAACCGTAAAGCCCACAAACGTCATGCTAGAGCGTCTGATAAGCCTATGTGTGTCGTAGCGATTTTTTAGATTGCGTGGTATATTTTTAAATTTTGCGTCCAGGTAATTTAGTTCGTCTAGTCTTTCCTTTACGGATTTTGCGCTTTGAGCCGCTAGGACGGACTCCCTGCGTAGATCCGGGGTCTCGGAGGCGGGTGTATATGAGCTTTTATTGAAAAAATAGCATATCGCAAAGATTAACAAGCAGATTGGAGCCACTAAGAGGCCGTATAAAAATGCATAAATACCATATCCTCCGTCATTATCTTCGACGAAAAATGACCCCAAAATAAGCAGAATCGGATATAAAATCAAAACTATGCTGGCAAAATTTTCGATCGTAAAAACCAACAAACTATCTCCTTGATCCTTGATAAAAAGGTTGCTGTATCGCTTAGTCTTAGTGTATTTCAAAAAACAGATCGTCGCACATATAGGCAAAACTATTATCGCGACATCACGAATATATATAAAAATTTCAGATGATAATTTTATACCGATATTTGTAAAAAATGACTCTAAATATATTCCCAATATCATTAAAAAATAAAAAGTAGCAAACGCTGATGACCAATACGCCATAATCACGCGTCTGATAAATCTATGTCTATCGTATCGCTTCTTTAAATTTTCAGGGATAGCGGCAAATTTCTCGTCCAGCTCTTTCGTGTCTGATTGAAATTTCTCGTCCACAGCTCGCTCCTTTTAAAGCGCTAAATTTTAGAAATTATATCGAATTTGGCGCTGCAAAGCGGCTACATTTAGGTCTAAATTTAAATGCGAAAAAGTATAATTACGCCATGGTTTTGACACAAAATTTGATCTATGAAATTTTACCCTTGTGGAGGAGATCCCCGCGGGCAGGGTCGCTAGCTACGGACAGATCGCACGCTTGATCGGGCTACCCGCTTGCTCGCGGCTCGTGGGGCGCGTGCTCTCGCAAGCAGAGCCTTACGGCAGCTACCCGTGCCACCGCGTCGTAAACCACGCAGGAGCCTTGGCGGCGAGCTTTGCGACTCAGCGCGAACTGCTAGAGGCCGAAGGCGTGGAATTTAGAGGCGAGCGCGCCCGTATGAAAAAGCATCGCTGGGAGCGCTAAGATCTAATTGCTACAGCCTGAAGCACGGAATTTACAGATCGTTTGAAGCGCGAAATTTCAAATCATTTGCAGCAAAAATTCTAAATTGTCCGCGGCGCGAAATTTTAAATTTACAAAGCGGCGGCAGGGTGAGATGGAAGCTAGGCGCCGCCGATCGCCAAGAGCCTGCGAGCTTTATTTGCTTGTAGATGCGGCGTAAATCATCATGCGGAAAAGATAGAATAGAATTTTATCTTTTTTGCGCGGCGGCTTAAATGCTGCACTAAGCAGCTCTTCGGCAATCAGCCCGCCGCAGTTTTACGAAGCAGATGCGACGCCGCTTATTAGTTTTTTCGCTGCAGGCTTTCGCGCCCGTTTCGGCACCGCTTGTAGATTTGAGCTATCGCAAATTTTGTAGCGGTCGATCTGTTCGTCCTCGGCGCGTTAAAATTTTAAATCGATGCGACTTCTGTGAGAGGCGGAGAAAAGCGGCGAAATTTTAAAATTTACTCAATCCACTCTTTGAGCGCACCGGTGTGGGACGTTTTGCGGTGCGCCGATTCGAGCTTCGCACGGGACGCCGTTTCGGCGGCGTAGCTAGGCTCATTTAGCAATACGGCTCGCAACGCTTATCGTCCCTTTGGCGGCAGGCCCCATCTTGCGCAGCTTTGCTATCCGGCTAGCTATTTTTGGGCGTTGCGCGTGCTACCGGCCGCTTAAATTGCATTCTTACGGCGCGGTGCTATTTGGGGGCGTGAAAAGCCCTCACATATCGACGCCTTCAAGCTGCAGCAGCTTTATTTTCCTATCGATGCCGCCCACGTAGCCCGTGAGGCTGCCGTGCGTGCCTACGACGCGGTGGCAGGGGATGATGATCGAGACTTCGTTGTGCCCTACGGCGCCGCCCACGGCTTGCGCGGGCATCTTCGCTAGCCCGCATGCTGCGGCAATTTCGCGCGCGATCTGCCCGTAGGTCGTGGTCCGTCCGTAAGGAATTTTAAGCAAAATTTCCCACACGGCGCGCCTAAATGCCGAACCCACGGGATTTAGAGCGGGCGTAAAACCCGGCTCGCGTCCGCTAAAATACAGATCGAGCCAGCGCTTGGTTTGATCGAAAATGGCTAGGTTTTTCTCCTCAAAGTATCCGCTTTGCTCGTTTTCGCAGAATTTTCCGCTCGCGCCCTTGCGCTGAAAGATTGGTCGCGTGAGATTTTTCGCCCGTGTCTTTAACTGCAAAATCGCACGCGTTGTACTTTTCGTCTGCGCCGTTCGCCGCTTTTGCCGCAAAATCGCTCTTTTTACTCTTTTTCAACGCTGTAAAATCGCGCTGTGTTTCGCTCGCGGCGCGCTGCTCTTTTGCGAGCAGATCAGTGCTACTCCGCCTTTTATCCGCACCGCTTTTCGTCTCTAGCGCGCCGCTTTTCTCGTAGCAACCCTCTCTCGCAGCGGCATCTGTTTTTGCCGCAATATCGCGCGCGTAGAATTTGCCGTCCGCACCGCTTGCCGCAAGAGCGTGCGCGTAGTATTTCTCGCCCTCGAACCACAGTCCGCAAAGCCCCGCCCCATCGCCTGCGAGCGTGATTTTGCCAAGCGGCGAGTCGTAATAAGATATAAATTTCATAGCTTCTCCTATTTTGCGCTTTTACGATTAAATTTAGGCGCCGCAAACAGCGCTTAAATTTCCCAAATTTCTAAAATTTGCGGACAGATTTTAGCTACGCTTTGCTTAAACTCCGTCTTTTGCGCGCTACTCGGGTTGCTAACGGCTTCAAATTTGCAAAAAAGCTCGGTGATCTTTAGCCAGCCCGCAAGATTTAAATCGAATTTTTTCAAATTTGCCTCGGACAAAAACTCCAAATCATGGTCGTAAAACGCGATCTCGCCGCTAGAGCTTAGCAGCCAAAGATCGCCGGTGCCGCCCTATGCAAAGATACAAGACTCGCGCAGCAGCCCGCTATCGCCTTCAAAAGGAAATTTTGTCGCATCGTTGCAGAGCGCAATCTCGTGCTCTTTCAGCACTCTAAAATCGCCCGCAATCTCCCTGCCGAGGTATTCTCCTAGGATATTTTTAAGCTCGTTTTTGTTCAAAATTTAACTCCTCCGCTTTAGTTTCGTTTTTTGGCGTAGAGCATAAGAAAGCCGACCATCGCCGCGAAAATCACGCACATCGCAAGCGTCACGATGAGCGTGCCGTGCGCCGAGCCGCTTAAAAACAGCCCCGTCGTGTTCATCCCGAAAAAGCTCGTGATGAAATTTAGCGGCATCAGCAGCGACGAGATGATCGTGAGAATGTAGATGTTGCGGCTGATTTTGTCGTTTTTGAGGCCTTGGATGAATTGATAGATATCCTCGATCCTGACGGCGTATTCGCTCATTACGCCTTTAAAAACGCCCGCTTCGTAGGCGTAGTTTTTCAACCGCTTTTTAAGCGCCGGCTGCTCATTTGCGCAGATGAGCAGCGCCTCGTAGAAATGCGAAATTTTGTTTTGAAATTTGCGGATTTCGTATTTTAGGACAGAGTGCCTTTTCATAAATTTTGAAAAATCGCCGCGGCGCGTGTAGATCTTTTCGTAATTTTCAAGCTCTGCGGAGTGCTCTAAAATTTTATCGCGGTACTGCGCGAGGATCTTTTTAACGACTGCGAAAAACTCCGCCTCGCTGCTAGGTCGCACCTCGCCGTCCGCGTCATCTTGCGAATAGATCGCGCCCGAATCAAAAATAAAGCGGTAGTTTTGCTCGCGCGGCGCATCCGTCACGAAGTATACATACTCGCGATCCTCGGCGTAGTAATAGCCCGAAACGCTGCGCTTTTCGGTAATCGGGTTCAATGAAGCCTCCTTATTCAATCGTTTTAAATTTACGGAATTTCAAAATTCCGCTCAAATTTACGGAATTTTGAAATTCTGTTGCCGATCAGAATTCTGAAATTTCGCCGCCACTTAAATTTTATCGTATTTGGAATTTCAAAATTCTTTTGCGCTTGGAATTTTAAAATTTTAAGCACGAAAGAATTTTATCATTGGTGAGATTTTATGCGACGCAGTCGCAATTTAAATTTAACGCGGACGTAGTCCGCACCGCTAGCGTCGCGCGGGTGGGGGTTGGTAAGGGGGCGGGCGCGCCTCGCAACTCTGAGCGCCACCCCCTTACGAATATCGCACATAATGTATCCAAGCGCTAGGCTATATCATAAAATTTTGTAAAAATTTACAAAATAAAATTTCATTCCTAAATTCACAGCTCGCGAAATTCACGCCGTGATTTCTATTTTCTTGGGGCGGGAAGGAGGCTTGAATTGCGAGGTCACACTTCTCGCAGAGACGGCGCTGCCCCGCAGCACTGCATTGCTCTGCTCGCCCACAAACCCCACCCATCCCCCGACGACGCTTTAAGCGGTGCGGACTGCGTCCGCGCTAAATTTAAATTGCGGCTCATGTCGCATAAAATTTTAGTGTAAAAGCCAAGCTACAAATTCCGCGGCGAAATTCTACGTTCAAAGCACTCGTGCTTTTGCAAAACCTCGGCGAAGGCATAGATGAAATGAGCGAATTTCGTATCGTTCGCGCTCACGTCTGAAGCAAAAAGGTCTTCTAGCCTAAGTCTAAAGCGAGACGACCTTTGAGCCGAAGCCCCCTTCTGCGGGCGTGCCGTCGCGAAAGCCCTTGACGCTCGGGTGCGATTTTAAAAATTCCTTTACTGCGAACGCGAGCTTGCCCGTGCCGATGCCGTGTTTGACGATGATCTCATCAAAGCCCATCACGAGGCTTTGGCTGATGAATTTATCAAGCCTGCTGATCGCTTCCTCGGCGCGCAGGCCGTGCAGATCGAGCACGAGCGACGCGGAGGTGGGCTTTTGCACCTTGATGCTGATATTTTTTACGGGCGCGGGTACCGCACCGCTGCGCTTTAGCTCGCTAAGCGGCACGCGCAGCCTGATGCCGTCGCTTAGCATCAGCGCTTGGGTTTTGTTAAGCGATAAAATTTCGCCCTTGATCTTGCCGTATTTGACGCGATCACCCACCTTGAAGCTTTGCGGCTCGGGCGTGCTGAGCTCCGGCTGCTGCACGGCCCGTGCGAGCTCGTTTGCGCGGTTTATGGCGCGCTGCTTTTCGCGCACGTCGCTTAGGCTCACGCTGCGTTTGGCCTCCGAAATCGCGCGGTAGTATTCGTTTTGTAGCCTTGAAAGCTCCGCCTTCAGCTCGCTTTGCGCACGCTCGCGTTGATCTTTTAGCGCTTCGCTCAACGCGTCTAATTTCTCCTCTTTTTGCTGCGTCTGCGCCAGCTTTTGTTTTAGCTCAAGCTCTAAATTTATCGCTTTTGAGATCGCTTCGTTCAGGTTCTCTTTGTTTTCGCCGTAGTTTTTGCGCGCCGCGGCGATCAAATTTTGCGCTATACCGTAGCGTAGCGCGGTTTCAAAGGCGTAGGATTTGCCGATCGTGCCCTTTAAAAACTCATATTTCGGCGCGCTGTTTTTCTCGTCGTAAAGTGCCGCCAGCAGCTCCACGCGCGGATCTTTCGCCAGCAGCATCGCTAGGCGCTTGTGATGCGTGGTGATGATCATCTTCACGTCGCCGCTTATCAGCTGCTCGATCATCGCGCCGTATAGGCTCGCAGCCTCCTCAAAATCGGTACCCAGCTCGATCTCATCGACGCCGATTAGAATTTCTTTGCGCCCGAAAAGCTTGCTAAATGCAACCATCCTGCCCGCGAAGGTCGAGATGTCGTTTTTGGAGTTTTGCGGATCCTCCATTATGAGCTCGAACTCCTTAAAGGTGCCGATGCGGCTGAGGCTTGCGCGAATAGGCATCGGAAGGAGGTATTTGGCTAACAGCGCCGCGCTTAGAATGCTTTTTAAAAGCATCGATTTTCCGCCCGCATTCACGCCGGTGATGAGCAGAATTTTGCCGCAAAACTCCACACTCACGCGCTTTGGATTTTTAAGCGCGGGGTGGGCGAAGCTGTCTAGGACGATGTCGCGCGAGGGCTCAGACAGGATGAACTCATAATCGCTCGCTCTTGCCATCGCAGCGCGCGCAATCAGCGCATCGATCGCATCGAAGGCGGCGTTTATAAATTTTAAAAAAGCTAAATTCTTATTAAAAACCGCGCTGATCTGCTTGCAGTGCTCGAATACGATCTGTTCTTTTTTATCCAAAATCGCGCTTTGAGCGGACTTCAGAGCCGCGATCGCGTCGGGAAGCACGTAAAAATAGCCTCCGCTTGAGCGCGCTACGACGCTGCCTTTTAGCACGTGATTAAAGCCGCCGCGCACCAGCAGAGCCTCGGTGTCGCTTATGTAGTGGATCTGCGTGTCGGCGAGATAGGGCGCAAGAGCTTTGGAATAGATCAGCCTTTTTAGCGTCTGCTCGATCTCGCCCTTTTTTATTTTAAACGCCTCGTTCAGCGCGCCGAAGCGCTCGTCTATCGCGTCGCGAAAGCCGCCCTGATCGTCGAAATAATCCTTTAATTGCGCGATGGGCGCAGGAATTTCGATCTTGGCAAGCCAGGCGGCGAGTTTGCCCTCAAAAGGCTGCTTTTTGAGATACAAAAAATATCGGACGATCTTGCTAAACTCGTAAATTTCGCTGATATGCAGCACGCCGTGCTTTGAGATACGCATCAGCGCGTCGTCTAGGTTCGCGACGCTCTCGCACTGCGCGAGATCAAATTTTGTAAGCTCTGAAATTTTTTCAAAATTTAGCTTGCTATCGCCGCTTAAAAACAGCGGCTTTTCGCGCGCCAAAAAGCTTTTAAATTTGGCTAGATACTCGCTCAAATCGAGGCGCGTAAAAAGTTCGTCACTGATCATAAACGCACTCTTTAATCTTGTAGGTTTTGCCCTTAAACTCCGCGCCCGCG
>NZ_CALKTS010000109.1 GCF_937997595.1 uncultured Campylobacter sp.
AGTCTATTTCGCAAAATTCGGCGAATATGCAGGGCTTCCGATATGCCGTAAATGCGAACCTACAGAGCATGGATGCGAATTCGAGCTTGCTGCAAGTAGCAGGCGAGCTGGAACCGCGGCAAACAATTAACGAGCCAAATTTACAGCTTGCAGCTGATAAGAGAAACTCGCAATGCGCTGCGTGCGAGTCTGGTTCGCAACAGACGATAAATTTACAAGATTCATGCTCTGCACAGGCGTGCACGGCGGACGCGCGCGGCGCCCATTCCGATAGCGAGGTCGATTTCGTGCGTTTGCCCGCAAGCTTTTCTGCGATTTTTAAGGCGGGTGCGATTTTTATCGCTCCAAGCGTGGCGCCGAACCTTAATAAAGTCGGCATTTTCCTAGCCAACACCGGCGTGCATCTGCTGCTTTTTGAATACTTTGATCGCCCGATCGTCGCCACAAGCGCCAACATTAGCGGCGAACCCATTATTTTTAACGCCGAGGAGCTGCGCGCGAAGCTAGGCAGCGTCATCTCGTTTTACCTGGATAACGACCGCGAAATTTTAACGCCGAGCGACGATAGCATCGCCTTTTTACCGCAGTTTGAAGCGCGAGCTTCGGCGCCCGGTTCAAAAACGGCTTATAGCTCCGGTAAAATTTCCGCATCGCTTCCGACCTGTACCCAGACGGAAAACTCTGCGCAAAATTCCATTCTAACACAGAATTCTGCGACCGTACGAACCCTTATCGCACCGCAAAATTTTAATGGAAATTCCACGGACGGGCTAAATTTTGAGAGCTCGCAAAGACCTTCCGATACGGATACAAGTTGCGACGTCGTAAATTTTACTTCCAAAAACAACTCCAACGCCATAAATTCAGCGCCTCAAAAAAACCAGAACGATGCAAATTCTGTCGCCGAAGCGAAACCTGTTTGCGAAACGAAATCCGCCTGCGCCGCAGGTATCGCAAATTTAGCAAACGATGCAAATCCCACAAGCCCCGTAAATTTCGCAAATGCCGCAAAACCGACAAGTAGCGCAAATTTGGCGAGCTACACAAATTTTTCCGCCGAAGCGGACGCTTTAGATCACGCGCTATTTTTGCGAACATCTCGCGGAATGAATCCAAAAATTTTCCCTAGCAAGTTCCAGCTAAAAGGCACTTTCCTGGCGCTCGGAGCGGAGCTTAAAAATGAGTTTGCGATCTACAAAGACGGGCAAATTTTCATCTCGCCCTACATCGGCGATCTTAAAAACGTCGCCACGAATGAGCGATTTTTCGCGCTTTTGGATATGTTCGTGCGCGCCTACGAGCTGAAGTTCGACGCCGTCATCGCGGATCTGCACCCGCAGTTTTCGCACACGCGATTTTTCGAGCAGCGCGGATATCCAGTGATCCGCTACCAGCACCATTTCGCGCATCTGGTGTCGAATCTAGCGCAAAATGAGCTGCTTTTTAGCGGCAAAAAATACCTCGGTTTCTGCTTCGACGGCACCGGCTACGGCACGGACGGCACGATCTGGGGGGGCGAGGTGATGGTGTTTGACCCGCACGGCTACCATCGCGTCGCAAAATTCGACGAGATCGCGCTTATCGGCGGCGAGAATGC
>NZ_CALKTS010000110.1 GCF_937997595.1 uncultured Campylobacter sp.
ATCTGCTTGCGAGCAAAAAGAGGCTAGATAAAATTTACCGCCTTAAAAAGCGCGTGCGTGACGTTTTAGCTCCCGCTGCAGGGCAAAATTCCACGTCCGAGCTACCTGCTGCGGAGGCTAAATTTAGATCGGAGATGATGGAGTTTTTAAGCGACGATCTCAACACCTCAGGCGCGCTCGCGGTGCTAGGTAACTTCGTAGCAAGCGCGAATGAAGCGCTAGATCGCGCGCCAAAAGACAAGGCGCTAAAGGCTCGAATCGCTGCAAATTTGGAGTTTGCGAAGCAGACGCTCGGAATTTTATACGAGGATGAGACCGAATACTTTCGCTTCGGCGTGAGCGAGCAGCAAAGAGCGCAGATCGAGGAGCTGATAGAACAGCGCGCGCAGGCGAAGGCGGAAAAGAATTTTGCGAGCGCAGATGCTATCAGAGCGCGTCTTACGGATATGAAAATCGAAGTTATGGATACGCCTGGCGGCACCGTTTGGGAGGTCGCAACGGAATAAAACGTAAAATTTATCGCAAAATTTTACGTTAAATTTTATGATTTTTACGATGCGAAGCGTAAATCAGGATGCTAATCCGCGCGAAAATTTTAGCGCGATTTTTATTTGCGGCATCGCAATACGGCGGCGCGGTTTTGTTCAGTGATACGGTGCAGGAGCGATGCGATGTATAGCACGACGCGGCGGCGAAGGCGCAAGGCGGATCGCAATTTTCATTCGGTGGTGCAGCTGATACGGCGGCGCGATATAGCGCGGTACAGCGGTAGCACTACGGCTTCGTCTGTGCGTAAATTTTAGTGCGATTTTATGGCAATTGGCGATGCAAAGTTGCGATGCAGCGCAGTGAAAGCAGCGCTGCGGCGCACCTGTGCGTAAATTCTAACGCGACTAGGTGCAGTGGAATATGTTGCCGCAACGCGCAAATTTCGGCGCGATTTTTATTCGGCGATATCGTATATAGTGCGCAGCGATAAAAGTCACGATTTCATTTGGCGATACGGCTGATGCAGCGGCAAAACCACAAGGCAGGCTGCGATTTTCATTCGGTAGCGCGGCGGTGCGAAAGAGCAATGCGGCGCGACGATGCGAAGTCGCGATACACGCGGTGTATATTACGATACGGTCTTTGAGCGCTTTATGGTGTCTCAAAGCGTTCAGTGTTTAAAGTGGCTTGCGAAAGAGAAAGATCACTATGAATAAAAATTCGCTTGCTTTAAGCGCTTAGTGCTTTAAAAGCGGCAAATAAAAAAAGCTAAATCTCGGCGTCGTCCGCACGGTTGCCGCATGCGAGCGAGTTGATTTAGTGAGTGAGCTTGCGAAGCGCAAATTAGTCCCGCGCCGCCCCATAAATTTCGTGCTGCCTCGCGGCCGAAATTCTAAAATTTCAAGAATTTTGGAATTGTAAATTTTGGAATTTAAGGAATTTTAGAATTATAAATTTTGGAATTTCAAGAATTTTGAAATTTCAGGAATTTTGGATTCAAATTTTAAAAATTTTATAAAAAAGGATAGCATTTGAACGGCTTTAAAACTTTATTATCGCGCTTTAAGCCCTATTTTAGGGATTACAAGCCGCAGTTTGCATTGGCGAT
>NZ_CALKTS010000111.1 GCF_937997595.1 uncultured Campylobacter sp.
GTCGTGACGTTGCGTTTTAGCGGGCTATTTACCTCGTTGTAGCGTAAAATCATCCTAAAGTCGCCTATGCCGCTTGCAGCAAGCGTTTTGATCGGGCCCGCAGAGATCGCATTTACGCGGATACCGCGCGCGCCAAGATCGTGAGCCAGATAGCGCACCGAGCTTTCAAGAGCTGCTTTTGCGACGCCCATTACGTTGTAGTGAGGCACGAATTTCGGCCCGCCAAGATAGGTGAGCGTGAGCACCGAGCCGCCCTCTTTTAGCACCGGAAGCACCGCGCGCGTGAGGCTTAGCAGCGAATACACGCTCGTGCCCATCGCGATATCAAAGGCCTCCTTGGTCGTGTTTACAAACTCGCCCTCTAGCGCCTCTTTGGGCGCGTAGGCCACTGCGTGCACGACGAAATCTATCTCGCCAAGATCCGCTTTAATGCGATCCGCAAGGCCGTCTAAATGGGCTTGGTTGTTTACGTCAAGCTCGTAAACGAATTTGCTCCCGAACTCCTCCGCGATCGGCTCCACGCGTTTTTTTAGCGCGTCGTTTAGGTAGGTAAACGCCATCTGCGCACCCTGCGCGTGACAAGCTTCGGCAATGCCGTAAGCGATGGATTTGGCGTTAGCGACGCCGACGATGAGACCCTTTTTCCCTTTTAAAATCATTATTTCTCCTTTAAAATTTGCTTGGCTTTTGAGTGCTTTTTGGCGATTTTGTTAAAATTTTGCTTGGCAGACCATCCGTCTAGCCTACGCAAAATTTTAACTGCAAAGCCCCAAAAATCATCTCAAAATCCTTCGCAATTAGACTTAAAAATTGCAATTCAAATTTGAACCCAAATTTGATAGCGGCAGTATCGCAAAGCTAGACTAGGCGACTTAAAATTTTGCAACTTAAATTTGAAGTCAATCGCCGTCAAAACGCAAATCGACAAGCGGAAATATCGCTAGGCAGATTTAAGTGTTTTGAAGTAAATTTCGTCCCAAGACTAGGCATGTAGCCTGTCGCAGGGCGAAATTTACGAAATCATTTAAAGACGGCAGCGAGATGACGCACTAATAAGTTCCAAAAAGCTAGAGGCGTCCCAGCTTGCTGTGCCCACTAACACCCCGTCGCAACCTCTTATCGCGCAAATTTTTGCGATATTTTCCGCATTTACACTGCCGCCGTAAAGTAGCGGCGCGGGGCTTTTAGCACGCAAGAAATTTAGCATTCTTTCGATCTGCTCGCACTGCGCGCTTCTGCCCGTGCCGATCGCCCAGACGGGCTCGTAGGCTAGTACTAAGCTCGGATATTTTAGATCGATACCCTCAAGCTGCGCCGCTACGAAATCCTCGCTGCGATCTTGCGCAAATGCCGCCTCATCCTCGCCGACGCAAAAAACGATGCGCCAGCCCTGCGCTGCGGCAAAACTGAATTTCTCTCTTATCAGCTCCGCGCTCTCGCCCAAAATGGCGCGCCGCTCGCTGTGACCGATAAGAACGGTTTTGACGTCAAATTCTGCCAGCATATCGCCACCGATCTCGCCTGTAAAGCTGCCGTGCACGGCAGGATAGAAATTTTGCGCGCCTTGAGTAAAATTTTTCACCCCTGCGCAAAATGCGCTAGCAGGAGGAAAAACCAAAATTTCATCCTCGCGCGAAATTCCGCCCGCCAAGCCTTCATCTAAAGCTTTAGCGTACCGCTCAAAGCTAGCGCGAGTATGGTTACATTTAAGATTCGCCGCTAGTATCATCGCAGCTCCGTTTTAGCAGTAAGCACTCGCACGCCCGGCAGTTCCTTGCCTTCGATGAGTTCTAAGCTCGCACCGCCTCCGGTAGAAATAAAAGTCATATCATCAGCGTTGCCCGCGCGTTCGACGACATCTGCAGTATCGCCGCCGCCCACTACGGTCGTGGCGTCGCTATCTGCGATCGCGTGCGATATATGTAGGCTGCCGCGAGCGAATTTATCGATCTCAAAAACTCCCATCGGTCCGTTCCACCAGATCGTTTGTGCATCGTCTAGGGCTTCTTTAAAAAGCGCTACGGTCGCAGGTCCGATATCTAGCCCCATCCAATCGCTTGGAATTTCTTGGACGGTAACCTTTTTTGTAACGGCATCTTGCGAGCATTGCGGAGCTGCGACGGCATCGACAGGGATATAAATTTTAACCCCAAGCTCGCGAGCATTGCGGAGAATATTTTTTGCTTCCTCGATTAGATCCTCTTCGAGCAAAGATTTGCCGATGTCATATCCGACGGCTTTTAAAAACGTAAACGCCATGCCGCCTCCGATGATGAGCTTATCGACTTTAGGAAGTAAATTTTTAAGCGCCTGAAGCTTGCCGCTTACTTTGCTGCCACCCGTTACGGCTACGAAAGGACGCGCAGGATCTTTAATAAGGTCTTTGGCGAATTTTATCTCTTTTAGTAGCAAAAATCCCGCCGCCTTATGCGCCTCATCGTAGAATTTCGTAATCGCCTCTACCGAAGCATGCGCGCGGTGGCATACGCCAAAAGCGTCGTTGATATAAAATTCCGCGTAGCTTGCGAGCCTCTTAGCTAGCGCCTCGTCGTTTTTGCTCTCGCCCTTTTCAAAGCGCAGATTATCCAGCAGCAGCACTTCGCCCTTTTTAAGCGAATTTACCGCAGCTCCTGCCTCCTCGCCCGCGACGTCAGAGACAAATTTTATCTCGCGCTCCAAAAGCCTAGATAGCCTCTTT
The DNA here is from genome assembly GCF_937997595.1 of uncultured Campylobacter sp. Taxonomy (GTDB): domain Bacteria; phylum Campylobacterota; class Campylobacteria; order Campylobacterales; family Campylobacteraceae; genus Campylobacter_B. The sequence continues at coordinate 2,699 of NZ_CALKTS010000111.1, forward strand.
ACCACAGGCTTTAGGCTAAGTCTTTCTTCGTATCCGTTTTTCGGGCGCCCTAAGTGACTGGCTAAAATTACTGCACAGCCCTCGTCTAAGCAATATTTAATCGTAGGGATAGACGAACGGATGCGACGATCGTCCGTAATATTGCAAAACTCATCCATCGGCACGTTAAAATCGCACCTGATAAAAACGCGCGCGCCGTCTTTAAATTTCAAATCTTTAATCGAAAGAATTTCGCCCATCTTATTTCCTTCTTTTTGCCGCATATAAGGCTAAATCGATGAGGCGCTCACTATATCCCCACTCGTTGTCATACCAGCTCATCACTTTTATCAGATTGCCGTCAATTACCTGCGTGCAGTCGCTAGCTACGATGCTGGAGTATTCTGAGGTACAAAAATCGCTGCTGACACGGCTATCGTCGTCTACGAGCAAAATTCCTTTCATCTCTTTAGAGGCATAGCGGCGGAAAATTTCATTTAGCTCCTCGGCACTCGTCTGCTTGCGCGTTAGCACCGTTAGATCAACCATCGAAACGTTAGCCACCGGCACGCGCACAGATTGCCCGTGCATCCTACCGCTTAGCTGCGGAAGTACCTTGCTAATCGCTTTTGCCGCGCCCGTCGTAGTCGGAGCGATATTAAGAGCCGCGGCGCGTGAACGGCGAAAGTCCTTGGCTTTTACATCGACTAGACTCTGTCCATGCGTATAAGCATGAATTGTCGTCATCAGACCCTTTTCGATGCCAAGCTCATCGTCTAAAATTTTTGCAATCGGAGCCAGGCCGTTAGTGGTGCAGCTAGCGTTTGAGATGACGCGCTGTCCTGCATAAGCGCCCTCATTAACGCCGATTACGAAAGTAGGCGTATCATCCTTGGCAGGCGCGCTCATTACGACTACGCCGATACCGTTATCTATGAACGGCTTGCATTTTTCGCTCGTTAAAAACGCACCAGTACATTCAAGCACAGCTTCTGCACCATCGCCTGCAAAATCAAGCTCCGCAGGCTCTCTGGTGGAATAGACGCGGATCTTTTTGCCGTCTACGGCTATGCATTCGTCGCTTAGAATTTCTACTTTTTTACGAAATTCGCCGTGAACCGTGTCGTATTGAAGCAGGTATCTCGTAAGCTCGCGCTTAGCGGTATCGTTGATCGCCACAAGCTCCACATCGTCCCTGCTTAGCGCAATTCTAGCCGCGCACCTACCGATCCTTCCAAAGCCGTTAATTGCGATTTTTACTGCCATAAGGTTCTCCTTATTTGGGATGTTTTCAGCTAGAATTTTACTAAATTTGGGTTAATCTTTGATTAAATAAAAAGTCGCGAAATCTAGGATTTACTTTTTGGCTATATAATTCGCGAACTTTTTTTAAAGGAGAAAAAATGAGACGAATTGTATTCTCGTCATTAGCGGCAATCGCGATTTTAAGCGGATGCAACCAACCTAAGGCCGATACGGCTCCGCAGCAAAAGCAAGAGTCCGTAGCGCATACGATCGTATTTCTGCTAGGAGAGACCGGAGATAAGCGCATCAGCCTTAGCTCGAACGATATGTTCGCAACAGGCGTGTTAACCGATGAAAAGGGTAAAAAGCATAATCTTAAACGCGCGGCTTCCGCAAGCGGCATAATGCTTACGAACGACGAAGGTATCGAGCTTCTTTTCAAACGCGGAGAGGGAGTGTATACACCGGGAAAAGGCAAGAAGGATATTCCGGTAACCTACACCGAGCACGAGCACAAAAGCGGCGAAATGATGTAGCCGCGGCGGGGTTAAATTTAAGCGCCCTGAAAAGCGAATTAAATTTAACTCCTCATTTCTAAATTTCGACTTCTTTATCCATAGCAAAATTTAACCCTTGTTTCGATCTCTTTGATCTGTGATGAAATTTAACCTTTTATTTTCGCTTCTTTCATCTACACAAATTGAGCTTTTTTGCGAATTTAAGTTTGTGCTCACCGAAAGCAAGCTCCGCGAGTTCAAAATCATTAAATTTTACGAAATATCCATTTGATCTGCGCTTTATCGGCGAATTTTTGATTTTCAACCAAATTTCACTTCAAATTCGCTAAACTGCGACGAAATTTTAGCAGGCCGGTGCAAATACGGCGCAAAATAGATCATTTAGCGAGATTGCCGCATGGATAGCATTAAATTTTACCTAAACGATTACGAAATTGAGGGTGAAAGCTTTACCGAAGTCGTCGTTGCGATAAACGGCGAGCCTCTGCTCGAGCTAATTAGGCGGCGCGAGCAAAGCTTTGCCGCAAAGGACGGGCAGGCTAGCATCGCGGGAAGCTATGCTTATTTGAGCTTGATCGATTTTGAGGAGCTATTTTTGCGCGCCGCGCTTGAGGCTGATCTGGCGCAAGATGAGCGAGATGCCGTGATACTGGGCTGTCCGTGCGGGATCTGGAGCTGCTGGTATCTCGCGCTTAGGGTTAAATTTGAAACGGAGACGGTTAAGCTTTACGAGTTTAAAAACCCGCGCCGCAAAGATTGGCGGTATGGGCTTGAGTTTAAATTTGACCGCGTGAGCTTTGTGAGCGAAATTTCTAAAATCGCCTCTTTTAATAAGCTCTAAAATTCAGTAAATTTTAACGGCACGCTCGAAACTGCGCCGAAACAAACTTACCTTTTCCTCGGCAAAATTTAGCTTTAAAGCGGAATAGCTGCCGCGCAAGCTCATAAGATTAAAATTTTCGCCTTGCCGCTTCGCAAAACCTCGAGCAAAATATCATAAAATTTACCCAGTCTTAGCTTTAAAATTCCGCCCCTTTTGATGATCACGAAGACCCGCTCGCCCCGCTCGCCCAGCGCGTCGTAGAGCGCGTCTAAATTTGCGACGTATTCTGGCTCGAAATTTAGCGCTGCGGCAAATAGCGCGAAAATTTGATCTTTGCGCCTAATCTTTGCGCCGTCGATGATGATCTTTGCGGCGCTGCGCGTTTTAAAATTTAAGCTCATTGCACGCGCTCGAAGCTTTCGTAATGATCAGCGGTGTAAAAAATCAGCCCGTCGTTTGAAAATATCAGCCGCTTTGCGCCGCGCGGGCCGCCGCGATACTCGATGTCGCATTCGCGCCAAATCCGCCCCTTTTTATCAGGCAGCCTGCGCTCGAAATTGCCGAAGCGGTCACCGCCGATGCTCTTGCCGCGCGCATATCGCCACAGATCACCGCCCTGCCAGCCAAGATCGCCCGCCTGCTTTTTCGTGATAAAATTTTGCGGCAAAGCGCCCGTACGGCGGATATGAGCGCTCACACACTCCCTGCTTATGCAGGGCTCGTCTGAGGGCTGATTTTTAGAATTTACGGCGGGATTTTGCGAGTGCGAAGCTTCATAATCTGCGCTGCGTCGCCTGTGAGCGTCCGCCTCATCTTTGGGATTTGCCGCGGCGGGCTCGTTTACTTGCGGATGAGATTTTAAATCTCCTAGGTCTGCTCCGCGCCCTGCTCCGCCGTCTGCACTTCTTGCGTCGCTCTCATCTTTTGCGCCGTCGCTGCTTTCTGGATTTTCGGGGCTTGAAATTTTACGATCGGTGCTGCTTTTGATATCTTGCGCGCCGCTTTTACGAGAAGCGATATCCAGGGTTTTTGAGGTAAAAACCCGTTCATCTTTAGCCGCGGAACCGCGCGAATTGGAGATAAAATTTAGCGCCAAAAGAAGTGCTGCGAAAATTGCTAGCGGGATCAGCTTTTTTGCCACCGCTAGCCTCTTTTGCGGGTCGCGAAGCGAAAATAAAGCACGATCGCCGCTACTATCGCGCCTAGAGCCAGCGGAGCGATCCACGGCGCGTCCTTGATATGCACATAGAGCTCGCGCACGAAATCACCCGCGTAGTAGCTCAGTAGCCCCACCACAAGCGCCCAAATGAGCGAGCTTACGGCGTTGATGACGCTAAATTTTAAAAACGAATATTTTGTGATGCCGATCGCGATCGGTACGAGGGTTTTGAGGCCGTAGATGAATTTTTTGATTAAAATTATGCGGTCGCCGTATTTGCGAAACAAAATTTGCGCCAGAGCGAGGTTGCGGCGCTGTTTGCGCAGATAGGGCATGATCTCTTTTTTATTGTAGCGGCTTACTAAAAACAGCCCAGAATCGCCTATAAAGTTCGATATGCAGGCGATTACGATGCATAAGACGATATTGAGCTCGCCGGCCGAGCTTAGCACGCCCGCTGCCGCAAGCGCCAAAAATCCTCCGCCCAGCGAATACAAAAACAGTATCAGATACCCCCACGTATGGAGGTTTTCAAACATCGACTCCATCGAATCCTTTCATTAGATCGTATAAAATTCTATAAATTTTGACTAAAGCAGCTTTAAAATTCGGCGCGAAAGCTTCACTCTAACGCCCCACGACGCCACTTGATTTTGCTGCGACATTAAATTTAAAATTCTGCGCGGCTGTCACGAAATATAAAATTTTGCCGCAAAATATTAAGCAAAATTCTAAAATAAAATTTCTAGACATCAAGCAAAATCACCGCAAAATTTAGCGGTAAAATTTTGCGACTATAAATTTAATGACAAAATTTCGATTTCTTTAGAATTCAAAGTAACTTGCGAATTACGAAGGATTTACGCGATATCCTCAAATGCCTCCCACTCCGCGGATTACAATAAAATTACGCACCTAAGTCTATTATTCTGCAGAAATCACGCGAGCAAAATTCCAAGCTGCTAATAAAACGCCCATAAAGCAAAATTTTTCGCTAAGCTATGCGCCTTAGCATTTCTAGCTAAATTTTACTCATCTGCGCCAATTACTCGCATCAAAAGCGCATAGCCCTCAGTATTTGGATCAAAAGCGCGGTCATTTTTGGTCTCCAGCACCGAACCACCCAGGCTCACTCCCGCAAACAGCCCGCCTTTATTCGTAAAGACGTACATATCTTGATTTAGCACGTCTAAAGAGCCAGAATCGGCGCTGTAGTTACCTGCTACCGCCGTAGCGTCGCCCGAGAGCGTGATTTGGGAATTTCGCATTTTTTGGATTACATCGTCATGCATTACGAAAATGACTAGATAATTATCCTCATAGCCGATCTGAAGTCCTACGCTGGCGCTGCTGATCTCTGCGCCGCTTACGCTGCGCGCGCCGTCATTATTGTAGATGATGATCCCCTCGCCGTACATCCCGCCTATGATGAAGCCCAGCTTTTTGACGCTCGGAAAGATCACTATCGCGCGGGCTTGCTGCGCTAGATATTTGTACTGCGAGTTTGTGCGCATTACCGACGAATAGGCGCTGGCGCTATTAATGATGAGCTCATCATCGGCAAATGCCGCGTTAAAAAGCAAAAATAAAGCGATTATAAATTTTTTCATTTCACACTCCTTATTTGGCTATCTCGACCGCGCGTAGCTCGCGTATGACGTTGACCTTGATCTCGCCTGGGAATTGAACCTTATCTTGTATCTCCGAAGCGATCTCTTTAGCGACCAAAACCGCCTCGTCGTCGTTCATAAGCTTAGCATTTGCAATGACGCGGATCTCGCGGCCTGCGTTGATCGCATAGGCCTGCTTGACGCCCGTTTTACTCATCGCGATCGCTTCGATGTCGCTAACGCGCTTTAGATAGCTTTCTAGCACCTCTCGTCTGGCGCCCGGGCGCGCGGCACTTAGCGCGTCTGCGGCACAGACTGCAGCGCTTTCTACGCTGGTGGCTTCCTCGTGGCCGTGGTGGGCGTAGATAGCGTTTATCACTACCGGATGCTCTTTGTAGCGACGGCAAACTTCGGCGCCTAGATCCACGTGCGAGCCCTCGTACTCGTGAGTTAGCGCCTTGCCGATGTCGTGAAGTAGGCCCGCCCGCTTGGCTAGCTTTTGATCTCCGCCCGTTTCTGCGGCGATGATGCCTGCAAGATGCGCGACCTCAAGGCTGTGCGCAAGGGCGTTTTGACCGTAGCTGGCGCGAAATTTAAGCTTGCCGATGAGTTTTAAAATTTCGGGGTGAATTTTACTAAGACCTAGATCCATTACGATATTTTCGCCCTCTTCGGCGATGCTAGCTTCAAATTCGTCGCTTACTTTTTTGTAGATATCCTCGATACGCGCAGGTTGAATTCTGCCGTCCTCGATAAGAGTTTCGATGACGCGAACGGCGATAGCGCGGCGGTAGAGATTGTGCGAGCTTACGATGATCGCATTCGGGGTATCGTCGATGATGACGTCCACGCCTAAAGTCATCTCAAGCGCCTTTATATTGCGCCCTTCTTTGCCGATGATACGGCCTTTGAGCTCGTCATTTTTGATATTTACGACGTTGATAAGTCGCTCTGCCGCAAACTCGCCCGCAAAGCGCGACGTAGCCTGCGCCAAAATATAATTCGCCTTTTTTCGCGCCTCTTTTTTGGCTTCCTCTTCATACTTTCGTACTATGTGAGCAATGTCGGTGCGGCTTTGCTCCTCGACCTTCTTAAGCACCTGCGCGCGCGCCTCGTCCTGCGTAAAGCCCGCCACGCGCTCCAAAACCTTAAGCGCTTCGGCTAGCTTCTCTTCATAGCTTTTCTTTAAATTTGAGCCCTCTTCATAGAGGAATTTCGCCTCTTTTTTGGCACTTTCGAGCTCTTTCTTGCTGTCTTTTAAAATTTCTTGCTCTGTTAGAAGCGCGTGCTCCTTTTTGCCGAGCTCGTCAAATTTAACGTTAAATTCTTTCTGCAGTTTGCTTGCTTTATCTTCGTATTTTTTCTTAGCTTCAAACTCCGCTTCCTGCACCGAAATTTTAGAATTTCGCAAGATGCCCTCGGCTTCAAATTCTATAGCTTTGGCTTTAGCTTTAGCTTGTTCTACGAAAAAATCGTAATTGGCGTTATTGATTTTTCTAGCTACTAAGTATCCTATGCCAGCGCCCACCGCAAGAGCGCACAAGGCGATTAAAATCTCTATCATACTTTCCTCTTTTTAGGTAATTTTGGCTCGGAGTTATGTAAAAATCGCCCTTTACGTCGTGATCAAGCGATAAAATTTCGCTGCAAAAGCAGTCTTTTATACTCACGAACGCGATTGCGGGCTTAAACTTAAGACCTGAAAAAAACATATCGTAAAATCCTTTCCCATGTCCTATTCTAGCCATTGCGCCATCCACTCCGATAGCTGGAACCACGGCTAGATCGACCTTTTTAAAATACCCGTTTTGCGGAAGCGTCTGCCGCAGCCCAAAGCGTGAAATTTTAAAAGGCTGGCGCAATCTTACCATTTTTAAGCTAATATCCACCATAAACGGAACGTAAAATTCGCAGCTTTTTGATAGCTTTTTTCTTAAAATCAAAACGTTCGGCTCGTAGCTCATCGGCAAAAATATTAAAATTTTACGCGCTTTTAAAAATTTTATCAGCCGTTCCAGCCGCCATAAAAGTGCGTAATGCTCGCATCTAGCCGCTCGCGCGGTGTGAGATTTTAGACGCGATTTGCAAATTGCTCTAAATTCATTCTTTTGCATGGCTTAAGCCTTTTATAAAATTTTAACGCTTATTTTAGCTATTTTTTGTATAATTTTGCGATTAAATTTTAAGGTTTATTATGAAATTTCGTTTTTTTCTAGCGCTTTTTACGGCTGTTTTGTTTCTTGCGGGTTGCGGCGATGATGAGGATAAAAAATCAAGCGATACCCCGACCGAGACCAACGCCACGCAGCCGCAGTCCGAAACCGAAGCCGTAATCCAGGTCGATTATACCGCTCCTTTTACACTTCAGCTAAGTAACGGCAAAATTTTAAATATGCAAAAGACAAAGCAGGGCTTTCGAATCGATAATAACTCCACCGTGACGCTATTTGCGTTTTTTACGCCGTGGTGCGACGCCTGCGCCGTGCAAGTAAGCGCGCTAAACGCCGCCAAACAAGCCTACTCCGGCAAGCTTGACATAATCGGCGTGATGATCGGTGATGCAAATTTAGACGATGCAAAAAATTACGCAAGCGCACACGAAGTAAATTACGCGATCGCTTACGGCGAAGGGACGGACTTTTTTACAAAGGCGCTAGGCGGCATAAACGAAGTGCCGTATATGGCGATATACGACGAAAAGGGCGAGTTTAGCGCGCAATATTTCGGGCTGATGCCGGAAGAAATTTTAATGACCGAATTGGAGAAAATTTTCTGATGTTCGAATTTTTTAAAAAAGGGCTTAGCAAGACCATAGACGCGATGCGAGGCGCGAAAAGCGAAGATAAAATTTCAAAAGAAATCCTAGAAGAGATGCTGCTTGAAGCCGACGTAGGCTACGAGCTTGTAGAGGAAATTTTAGAAAAACTGCCCGCAAAAAAGCTAGTCGCAAAAGATGATCTCAAGGGCATTTTGAAGAACTATTTCGATTATGAGATCGCTAAAGCTGCAGATGAGAAGCCCTTCGTAGAGCTCATCATCGGCGTAAACGGCGCGGGCAAGACCACGACGACCGCAAAGCTTGCAAATTTATATAAAAATAGCGGTCAGAGCGTGATTTTAGGCGCATGCGACACCTTTCGCGCGGGCGCAGTCGAGCAGCTGCGCAAATGGGCGCAAATTCTAAATCTACCGATCGTAGCTACCGCGCAAGGGCACGATCCCGCAGCCGTGGCGTTTGACACCGTAAGCTCGGCAAGTGCCAAAAACATCGATCGCGTCCTGATCGACACCGCCGGACGCCTGCAAAATCAGAAAAATTTAGCCGCGGAGTTAGAGAAGATCGTGCGCATCTGCGACCGCGCAAAAAGCGGCGCACCGCACCGCAAGATCATCGTGCTCGACGCCACTCAGGGCAATCACAGCGTCGCGCAAGCTAGGGCGTTCAACGAGATCGTGAAGCTCGACGGCATCATCATCACGAAGCTCGACGGCACGCCCAAAGGCGGCGCACTTTTCGCCATAGCGCGCGAACTGCGGCTGCCGATACTTTTCGTCGGCGTGGGCGAGCGGATGGAGGATTTGGCGGAATTTAACTCGGATGAGTTCGTAGAAACGCTTGTGGAGGGAATTTACGCTTAGGCTCTGCGTAAATTTACATATTCTCGCCGAACAAGCTTAAATTTTACGCGCCGAAATGCTCGGCAAATTTTGCCGCTTTATTATCTTAGAATAAATTTTGCTTAAAATTTTACGATTTTCGTTTAGAATTTTGCAAAATTTTAGCTCACGCACCGCATAAAAACGCGCTCGCCCACGTCCATTCGCACCAAAATACGCAAAATCTCGCCGCCATCAGCAAAGCAGCGCGCTTATAAGAATTCCTCAATGATCTCAAGCTGTTTAAATTTTACGGTTATCCTCTGTCCGCTCGCAAAGATAAAATCATACTCGCAAACGCCTTCCCGCTTTAGTGAAAATTGATGAACTATCAGATCGTTGTTTTTAAAGCTCTTATCGTCCGTTTTAAAGCGGACGGCTAGGACGTTTTTGAAAACAAATTTAAAATTTCTATCTCGGTAGGACGATAAAAATTTCATCGTCAGTCTATCTTCGTTTTTTAAAATGCCAAATTTAAATTCAGTCAAAACGGCGTCGTGAAGGGTTTCTTTCGTACCGAACAGATACCTTTTCGGATCCGAAATGAACTGCCTGATAGGCTTTGCTATTTCGTTTTCATTCTCGCGAAGCGACCTAAAATAATCGTCAAAATACCAAATACCGCCCCTTCTTTTTATTTTCGCCGTGATCATCCGTCCGTCCATTTGCGCGTTTTTCTTAAATTTTACTCACGTGCACTGCATAAAAAACGCGCTCACCCGCGTCCGCTCGCACCAAAACACATATAAAATCCCGCCGCTGCCGAAATATACCTCGCCGCCTTGCTCGCAGCTTGGAAGCTCGCTGTCAAGCTGCATCAAAAACTCCATCTTTTCGCCGCATATCGGGCACGTCGGCACTGAGGCGCCCTGTATCCACGAAGGCTCGTCGCCGATGCGCGCGAGGTTTTGCCTGCTGTTTGACATCCCCCAGTCCTGAGCCGCCCAGCGCGCGGGCGTGGGCGCCAGCGCGACCTCGCACTCCATTATCGGTTCGTCAAAGGCGTATTCAACCTGCGTCCTTTCGCCGATACATCGCGGCACACCCTGCGCGTCGTGCTCGTAAAAGACTATCTCGCCTTCGTTTATCTCTCTGACGTGCGCGGCGAGGATTAGACGCGGCAGCGATCGCACGGGCAAGTCGCGCGGCAGTGGGTCAAGCGTGATGAGATGAAATAGCGGATTTTGCGCATCGCCGTCCGGCTCGCCCAAGACCCCGCCGAG
>NZ_CALKTS010000112.1 GCF_937997595.1 uncultured Campylobacter sp.
AAATTTAAGCATAAGAGAGACGCCGCAATCCATAAGCGTCATCTCCAATCAGCTTTTAAAAGATCTGAGCTTACACAACGCCGAAGAGGCTCTTTCAAAATACGCCACCGGCATTTCGCTAAATAACGACGCAGGCGGCAATCGCATCGTCTCGCGCGGCTTTTATGTCGATAATATCCAAGAAGACGGCATCGCAAGCTCGGTTTCTAGCTCCGTGTTCGGGCCTCTTGGCTCATCGAAGGAATTTACCGATTTGGAATTCTACGATCGCGTCGAGGTTCTGCGCGGCGTAGCGGGCCTTACGCAAAGCAACGGCGAGCCCGGCGGTACGATAAATTTAATCCGAAAGCGTCCGAGCGATCAGTTCGGCTTTAACGCAAGTCTAAGCGGCGGTAGCTGGGATAATTATCGCGGTATGATCGACGTAACGGATGCGATAAATCAAAGCGGTACGGCACGCGCGCGGCTGATCGGAATTTTAAGTAAAACGGGCTCGTTTAAGGACTATCCGCGCAACGGCTATCGCGAAGGTATCGGCGTTTCGACGGAATTTGACGTGGCCGATAAGACGCTTCTTAGCGCGGGATTTTTGTGGCAAAAAACCGTCGGCGTCTATGATATTTACGGCGTGCCCGTTTTAGACAATCATGGAAATTTACTGAATTTACCGCGCAGAAGCTACTTCAGCTCGGATTGGGACAGAAGTGAATATAAAAAATTTAACGCCTAAAGCGAACTTTCGCACGAATTTAGCGATGATCTGAAAGCCTATGCGAGGCTCAATTATACCGATAGCGATAGCATGTTAAAATTCGGAGCGCTCGGCGGGGCAGATCCTTACAACGGCACCACGTCGCATACGGTGCGATATAGAATTTACGATAACGACTCCAAAGAGATCGGGTTTCAAACGGGACTAGATGGTAAATTCGAAGCATTTGGGCAGAAGCACGACTTTTTCTTAAACGGCTCGCTTAGCAACGAAAAGCTTAATTGGCGCGAGACTAGGACGAGAGATTCGTCTATGGCGTCACTGGGGATGAACATTTATAATTGGGACCGCTCAAGGATCGCTCAGCCCGATTGGAGCAGTGCCGCTACATTTAAAGACAGAAGCTCCACTACCATAAAACAGCGCGCGATCTCGCTCGGGACTAGATTAAATTTAACCGACGATTTTCACTTTTTGCTCGGTGGGCGCTTTTCGAAAGTAGCCTATAGCAGGTATTATTATAATATTTTGCGCGGTACGGCTTCACATAGCGCAAGCCCTAGTAAATCGGATTTTACGCCGTATGCGGGAGTGGTCTGGGATTTTGCGGATAATTTTTCGTGGTACGCAAGCTATGCCGAAATTTTTAAGCCGCAAGCCGCGCGCGATAAAGACGGTAAAATTTTAGATCCCGTCGTCGGCTATAATTTAGAAACCGGCGTGAAGGGAGAATTTTTTGACGGCGCGCTTAATACGAATGTCGCGCTATTTCAGATCATTCAGAAAAATAGGGCGATGAGCGATCCTCTTAATACAAACTACTCCATCGCCGAGGGCAAGGTGCGAAGCCGAGGCGTGGATGCCGAGCTACAAGGCTCGCTTACTGAGAATTGGAAATTATTCGCAGGATATACTTTCAACCGCAGCGTCTATTTAAAGACGGAAAGAACCTCCGCAGCGGTCGATTATAGCAAGGGCGCAAACGCCAAACGCTACATTCCGAAGCATCTGTTTAAGCTCTATACGAACTATGAAATTCCGCTCGGCGAAAATCGTAAGGTTACTTTGGGCGCCGGCATGCGCTATCAGAGCAAAACTGCTTCGATATATCGCGAAAACGTTGCGTATTACGCCGCGCCGCAAAAGGCTTACGCGCTGTGGGACGCGAACGTCGGCTATCATTTCGACAAACACTTTAGCGTAAATTTTGCGGTCAAAAACATCACGGATAAGAAGTATTTTCAAAACACGCAAAATCGCGTCGCGGGACATAACAACTACTATGGCGAGCCGCGGAATTTTATGCTAACGCTTAATTATACATATTAGGTGCGGATGAAATTTGCGCTTATGCGAACTCGGATAAACTCCTCGCACGCGGCCTTGGATAAATTCCGCGCTTTATAAGGGCGCGGATGAGGTGAGCGCAGAAGCGAGAGGCTAAGCTTTGTCGCAAGTAGCACGTAGCGAGGCGGGTAAAATTTGAACGAAGCCGCGGGATTAAAATTTAACTTGCGATTTGGTTGATTAGCGATTGATTAGCGCGGGCGATCGCAGGCGATGCGGGCAGGGCGATAAATTTAATCTCGCGATTTAATCCCGCGATCTCGCCGCAACCGGCGCTAAATTTTAAAATTTAAAGAGAAGATTTGAAAACGCTAAAGCAATTTTTTGAAATTCTACGTCTGCACTGGTTCCGCAAGGGCGCGGCGAAGCTGTGGGCGCTGCTGCTGCTCGCGCTTGGTTTTAGTCT
>NZ_CALKTS010000113.1 GCF_937997595.1 uncultured Campylobacter sp.
TCCTCACCCTGGGCGCTCAAAGTAGCAGCCGCCGCCGCACACAGCAGCAGTGAACGAAATTTTTTCATGGTCTCTCCTTCGGTTAAATTTTGTAGATTTGTTTCGTAATTATACCTTGAAATTTAAGAGCGCGAGCTTGATTTTTAACGAATATATTTTTGTGGAATTTTATTTTGTGGCGACTCTATTTTCTTTTGATTTGGCTTTAGCCCGACGCTTTACGCGGCTAAATTTAGACGCCATTAGCTGCTAAATTTACATTTCAATTTAGCTCGCTCACGCAAATTTTATAAATTTTGGCGCCTTTTAAAAGAGCTAAATATTCGCCGTTCCCGTACGAGCCGTAGCCCTCATTTTTGTTATTTTTCGAGCAGTCTGCGCCGAGAAAATTTAGGCTGATTTTTCTGTCGAATTCTAGCGTTTCGCCTTTAAATTTAAACAAAAACAGCTCATCTTTGTCGTTATCAGCCGGGTAAAACAGCACGCTTCGCTCATTTAGCGCGAAGTCGCGGCTCGCAAAAATATAATCGCTCTTTAAAAATTCTAACTCGCACGTTTCAATAGCCGCGGAGCCCGGTTTGTAAGAACTGATTTTCGGAGTATACGCCGTGGCTTGCCCGTCCTTGATACGCACGAAATCAAAGCTACTGCAATAGTGCGCGTAGCACGCGCCGCCAAATAGATTTATCGCGTAGCAGTCGTGAATCCGGCTGAGGTCAAATCCATAGAGCTTTTCGCCCGCCTCGTTCCAAACGGCGAGTTCGCACTCGTCTCCGCCGAAGTTGCCGAAGAGCCCGTCGCCAAAATATGAAACGTAGAGCCGCCTGCCTTGTGCTATGATCTTTGCTATGCCGTCGCCCACGCAAATTTTGCCCGTCCGGGCGCCCAGCTCATCGATAAATTTTAAATTTTCCTCGCTGCGTTTTAGCTTCTCATCGTAGCGCGAGCGAGCGTTTAATAGCGCCCAACGGCTTGGAAAATCCACGGACACGGCGAAGTGGTAGCCGTTTTCGTCCGCGCCGGTTTTTATCTCGCGCAGCCGCCCATCTTGCATAAATTTTATGACGTATTCGCCCGCATCCTCGCATAGAAAATATATCTCGCCGCGCTCGGTGATGCCGATGCTGACGAGCTCTCGCGCCTCTTTTGGCGTTAGTTCATAGCAAGGGGTTAAATTTAACCGCGATTCTTTGATTTTAATGGACTTTGACATTTTGATTTTTCAAATTTTACCGCTAAAGCCCGTTTTTGCCGCGTCGCGGTAGAAATCGATCTGATCTTTTTTGATGATGCGGATATAGTCGGTGCTGCCCGGATGGCCGCTTTGAAAGCCCGCCGTCATCACGTAGGTGCCGCCTTCTTCGATGAGCCCCCGCTGCAGAGCCTCGCTTATGATACGTGCGAGCAGCGAGTTGATGCTCGTTTTTTCCTTAACCATCGCTGGATTTACGCCCCACACGAGACTTAGCGCGTGCGCGGTCTGCTCGTCGTGTGCGATTGCGATGATGTCGATTTTGGCGCGGTTACGTGCGAGTTTGATCGCCGAGCGCCCCGAGCCCGTGATCGAAAGTATCGCGCCCGCGCCCAGCCTTGCGGCAAGAGCTGCTGTGCTTGAAGTGATCATATCGGTCTCGTCGTAGAAATCGTAATCGTTAAATTTGTCGTAAGGATAGATCTTTTCGGTCTCGCGGATCGTCTCGCTCATCGCGGCGACCACGGCTGCGGGGTTTTTGCCGATAGCGCTTTCCTCGCTTAGCATCACGGCGTCGGTGCCGTCGAGCACGGCGTTTGCGACGTCGCTGATCTCGGCTCTGGTGGCGCGCTCGTGCTCGGTCATGCTAAGCATCATCTGCGTTGCAGTGATGACGGGCTTTGAACGGGCGTTGGCTAACGCGATGATGCGCTTTTGGATGCGCGGGATCTCATAAAACGGCATTTCGATGCCTAGATCTCCGCGCGCGACCATTATGCCGTCGCTTGCTTCGATGATCTGCTCTATATTTTCGACCGCGTCGAATTTCTCGATCTTGGCGTAAATTTTAGCTTTTGAGCCCAGCGAGTTTAAAATTTCGCGCACGCGCAGGATGTCGTTTTGCGACTGCACGAAGGAGATGCCTACGAAATTTACGCCGTGCGCCGCGCCCCAGCGCAGATCCTCGAGGTCTTTTTGCGTGATGACGTCGATATTTAGGCGGGTGTTTGGGAAGTTCACCCCCTTATTCGAGCTTAAAAAGCCGTCGTTTTCAAGCACCGCTCGCACGCCTTGCTCGCTTACCGCGACTACCTTGGCGCGGATCGAGCCGTCGTAGAGGTAGATAAACTCGCCCGCCTTCATCAGCGGCAAAATTTCTGGGTGGTTGATACACAGCTCGTATTCGCCTTCCGCGGTCTTTTTGCCGATCATTTCGCGAGGAAGGAAGGTGATTTTATCGCCCGTTTTTAGTTTAAAATTTTCCTCGAGTTTGCCGACGCGGATCTTTGGACCGCTGATGTCCTGAAAGACGCCTACGCGCACGCCTAGGCTCTTTTCTACGGCGCGGATTTTGTTTAAATTTGCCTCGTGATACTCGTGCGTGCCATGGCTGAAGTTCATCCTAAAGGCGTTGCAGCCCGCCTTTACCATCGCGCTCATCATCTCTTCGCTGTCGCTTGCGGGTCCGATGGTCGCTAAAATTTTGGTTTTTTTAAGCATCTTTTCTCCTTTAAATTTAAAATTTATCGCCGCATTAGGCGAAATTTTACGTGAAATTTTGAAATTTCTAAATTTGCTAGGCAAAGGAATTTTAAAATTTTATGGCTCGAGAGAATTTTAGAATTCCTAAGGCACGGCGAAATTTTAAAATTTCATAGCTTGCAGTGCAGGTTAAATTCTAAAAATCTGCGTTTGAATGAAATTTTAAAACTCTCTAGATGTGAAGCGCGAGCAAAATTTTAAAATCCTCGCCGAAGTAAAATTTTAAAATTTTTGCCCGAGCAAAATTTAAAAATTCCTCTTTATTGCATCATTTCCGCGTCAAATTTTGCATCATCAAAGCTCGCTCCTAAATATTCGCAAGCACTTTTTGCGTCGCGAAGTGCGTTGCCTAAGCAGCTCGTAGCGCCGGGGCTTGGGGTCATATTAAAGATAATCCCCGGATTTTCGCCTATTCTTGCTTCGCCTAAAAGCAGCTTTTTTTGCGAGTGTGAGATTACTTGCGGGCGCACGCCGCCAAAGCCCTTGGCATAATAAATATCCTCCTCGCGGATGCTAGGTATGATCTTGCGCGCATTTTTGACGAAAAGCTTTTTACCTAAAATCGGTATCTCAAAGCCTATATTGCGGATTAAGAAGTCCCTTACCTCGCTATCGCCAAAATTTTGCCAAATGACCTTGGCTACGTCCATGTCAAAATTTAATGATTGAAAAAATTCCGGCACCGAACGACAGCCCTTGTAGCGCTCGAGCTTCGGTAGCGTAAGTGCGGTAGGGCCAAATCTCGTGCAGCCGTCCGCCAAAAGATCGGGGTCGCCGTGAAGCGCGGCAAATGGAAGCTTTGGGTTTTGCACCATGTAAACCTTGCCGTTTAGAAGTTTTTGCTTGGTTAGATAAAAGCTGCCCGCGATGCAGATCGTGCTAAGATCCTGCCCAAGCCCCATTTTGTGCGCCAGCCACAGCGAGTGGGCGCCTGCATCTACGACTACGAAATCGGAGCTTAGCGAGAGTCTATTTGCTGTGCGGATATAGAACTTATCGCCTACTTTAGTGATGTTTTGCACTTCGGTGTTTAGGTACAGATCGCAGGTTTTGCCCTCCACGTTTTTAGCGTTTTGCACGAAGGAATTCGCCATCGCGCCGTAATCGATCGTCGTGTAAACTCCCGATTGCACGCCCATTGCTACGATATCCTCCGCTCGCTCCTCGCCGCGTCCGTCAAAAACTAGCTTGGGCTCAATTTTCTTAAGTGCTTCCTTGCCGAAAAGTTGCAGATACGGATAAAGCTCTTTAAATTTCTCAAATCGGTCTTTAATTAGCTCTATCTCGCTTTCGCCCACGCCAAGAGCCATTTTCTGCCCCTGAAATAAAAATTTATTCTCATATCCGTGCTTTTGGCAATATTTCACGATCATATCCGCCTTGCGCTTGACTTCGGTCGCTTTTTGCAGGTCGTAGTTGGTCTCGATGTCGCCGCAATGAATCGTCTGAGAGTTTGCGCTGGCTTTAGAATTTAGCGTCGCAAGCCCTTCGTATTTTTCAAGTAGAGCGATATTTTTGATCCCGCTAAATTCTGCCAGCACGTACGCTAGCGCGCTGCCCGTGATACCGCCGCCTATGATGATTACTTCGTAATGTTTTTCTTGCATGCCCTTTCCTTATCGAATTTGGCTACAATTGTGCGAAAATTTCGCTTAAAAGCTAGTTATAAAAGCGTGAATTTAGATGATTTTATATAAAATTCGCACCATTTCATTTTGGGAGTAGTATATGAAAAAATCGATTCTTGTCGGATTAAGTTTGATTATAGCCACGTCGCTGTGGGGCGCAGATAAGAAAGTTTATCGCCTTAAGCTAGCTCAGACTTACGAGCTTAGTATGCCTATCGTAGGCGATGTCGCCAAGCGGATGGCAGATCTTGCAGATAGTATGTCTGATGGCAGACTAAAAATCAGCATCGACGCGCCTAGCAAACATAAAGCACCTTTTGCGATCTATGATATGGTTAAAAACGGACAATACGATTTAGGCTATACTGCGAGCTACTATTATAAAGGTAAAAATAGCGCAAATATGCTGTTTACGACGGTGCCTTTTGGTATGACGAAAGATGAGCAACACGCTTGGTATTACTTCGGCGGAGGCAAGGAGCTAGCCGATAAATTCTATGCTAAAAGCAATCTAAAGGTCTTTAATATCCTAAATAGTGGCATGCAGATGGGTGGTTGGTTTAAAAAAGAGATTAATACGCTAGATGATTTAAAAGGGCTTAAATTTAGAATTCCAAGCTTTGGCGGGGAGGTTATGAGCCGCCTTGGCGTCGCAGTCGCTACGATACCGGTAGGTGAGCTATATATGGCGCTAGAGATGGGCACCATCGATGCGGTCGAGTGGGCAAGTCCTAGCTTTGATATACCTCTAGGCTTTCACAAGGTCGCAAATTACTATTATACGGGATGGCAAGAACCCGCTAGCGAGCAGCAGATTGTGATAAATCTACAAACTTGGCAGAAGCTTCCTAAAGACTTGCAAAATATCCTAGAGGCTTCGATCGCAAAGGCGCGCGAATACGCAGAAAACGAGACGTTTTATAAAAATGTAATAATTTGGGACGAGATCAAAAAGAAATATCCGAACGTTCAGATTCGCTCTTTTTCACCTGAGATTATGCGTGCGCTTCGCAAAGCGACGGATGAAATTCTAGCCGAAGAAAGCGAGAAAAATCCCGATTTCAAAGAGATTTGGGAGAGCCAAAAGGCGTTTTTAGCTAAAGCTAGAACGTGGACGAAGATGGG
>NZ_CALKTS010000114.1 GCF_937997595.1 uncultured Campylobacter sp.
ATCTACAGTCATAAGATTAAAAATTTAAAAGATCTTAAAAACGGTGCCAAAGTTGCCGTGCCGAACGATCCGACTAACGAAAGCCGCGCACTTGATCTGCTCGTAGCCGCGGGGCTCATCGAAGTAGATCAAAACGCCAAGCTTCGCACGCCGCTGGACGTCACAAAAAATCCTAAAAATTTAGAAATTTTAGAGCTTGAAGGCGCCGCGCTTCCACGCACCCTGGGCGATGTAGATATTGCGGTTATCAACTCAAATTTTGCCTTTAACGCAAATTTAAACCCAATCAAGGATTCGCTATTTTTAGAAAAGGCTGAGGGCAACCCTTACACAAATGTCATCAGCGTTAAAGAAGGCAACGAAAACAGCCCTAAAATCAAGGCGCTAGATAAAGCGATTCAAAGCGAGAAAGTGAAAAAGTTTATCGAGACGCAATATAAAGGCGCAATCATTCCATCGTTTTAACTCCTCTCTTTTTAAAATTCGGCGCAGGATTCGCGCCGAATTTGCTGGCATTCGCTATTTTGTTTACTATCTTTTTTTATAATTGCGCGAAATTTACCGAATAAAGGAAAAATAATGAAAAGAATTTTATCTTTCAGCTTTGTTGCCGCTATGGCTATATCTTCGCTTAATGCAGGCGTTTTGGCTACTGCAAAAGACGCAAATATCACTATTACGGATGAGGATGTTGCACCGTTTTTGGCTCAAGGTATGCAGCACGGCGGACAGGAACCGACTGCCGATGAGAAGAAGAAACTAATCGATGATCTGATCAAATACAAACTTCTAATCGCAGAGGCGAAAAAATCAGGTATTGAAAACAGCGACGAATATAAACATCAGCTAGAGCTTGCTAAAGATGGCATCGCATTTAATCTATGGCAACGCGAACAGGCTAAAGACGTAAGCATCAGCGACGAGGAAGCTAAAAAAATTTACGATGAAAATAAACAGAATTTCATGCAACCAGATTCCGTTACCGCAAGTCATATCTTAGTAGCAGACGAAAAGGCTGCTAAAAACGCGATTGCGAAGCTATCAAAAGTCAAAAAAGAGAATTTAAAAGAGGAATTTAATAAGCTAGCCAAAGAAATTTCAATCGATCCAAGTGCGAAAGAAAACGGTGGCGATTTGGGCTCTTTTGGCAAAGGCATGATGGTGCCGGAGTTTGAAAAAGCAGCGTTTGCGCTAAAAGATGGTGAGATGAGCAAAACGCCGGTAAAGACGCAATTCGGATATCATGTAATCTACAAAG
>NZ_CALKTS010000115.1 GCF_937997595.1 uncultured Campylobacter sp.
AGCGCTGCGTAAGCACGACTAATCGAAATTTCGTCGGCCGCATGGGCGATAGAACGAGCGAAGTATATCTAGCAAACTCCGCCGTCGCCGCAGCTAGCGCCGTCGCAGGCAAGATTGCCGATCCGAGGGATTTGTAGATTTAGGATTTAAAACTTAATGGCGATGCGGTTTGTCTATATGTGACCTAATGAATTTGCTTGCTTGATCCCGGTGTAGACGCCAACACCATAAACACAGCAAGATCCACGTACGTAGCGAGAAATACGACGGTTTAGTGAAATAATTAAGTAGGCTGCAACCAAATGCCAAATGTGCGCCAAAGCCTGCTAACAAACTGCCTACGATCACCCGAAATACCTAGACTTTACTCGCGGATAGGCGAAATTTGACCTCGTTCGCCATAAAAATCGTCGGCATCAAAGGCGAGACGCTAGACGAGATTGTAAATTTAGCCTACGACTACGCGGTAAACTGGCGCAAAGATAAGCTCTATACGAAGGAAAATATCAAAGCGATTTTTGAGCTGGCAAAGTAAATTTGAGAAAATCGTGCGGCTAAATTCGGCGCTAGCAAGATCCATAAAAATTTTAAGGTTTATGCGCGGGCTTAAATTTAACCATCGTGGGATAAATTCGGAGGTTTGGCCCTTCAGCAAAGCAGACTTAGTTTGCCGTTACAAAAACCGACTCAAATTTTGGAAATCGGCGATTTTGCAGCTTTAAATTTTACTCAAATGGACGTATCTGCCATACTGGTTCTGCGATTTTTAGGAGGGCAGTTCAGGGACGGATGCACTGAGTTTTAAAGAGGCTATATGCGTAAAGGACGGCAAATTTTATGTCGCAACAAGAGAAGATGAAGCAAATAAAGTTCTTGTTCTTGGAAATTTAAATTTAAACCGTCTTTTGGGTGGCTTAATTTTGCAGATAATCCAAAACAAAGCACTTAGACTCTCACTATAAATTTTACATCCGTCAAATAGATTTTTTGCTGGATTATATAAAGTCTATTCGCTATAATGTCATCGTAAATTTAGTCCAAATAGAGAAATAAAAGAGCAAATCCTGAAACTATTAGTGGCATCCGAGCCGATGAAAGCTGGCAAGATGGTTCAGACACTAAACACAGATAAAAAGAGGTCGAAAAGGCGATAAAAGCCCTAAAAGACAAGAGCAAAATAAACTTGCCGAAGAGGTGCTACTACTTGGCCGTAAATTTAGCAGACGCCGCAAGGTCTGCCCACTGGTGAAGATTTGCTAGCCATAGTTGATGGAAAAACAGGACAGGTTGGTGGGATATGTGGCGAGGTTATTCTAGGAGTAAATGCCTTACGTCTAGTCAATCTCATTTAAATTTTAATTAACGAGGAGTTATTCGTGGCTAAAACATACAATATTTTTATTAGTCATTCTTGGGATCATTCTGATGACCTTAAATCACTTTATAAATTGCTTGATAGCAGAAACTATTTTTTCTATAAGCCAAATGAAGCAACAAAAGAGGAACCTATTAACTCTGAAAATGCAAAATATATTAAATTGGTACTAAAAAGAAGAATTGAAAATTCAAATATAGTCCTTGCTCTAGCTGGCATTTACGCAAGCCATAGTGATTGGATGCAGTGGGAAATAGAAACCGCGAAAGAGTTAGGTATTCCTATTGTGGGCATTATTCCTCGTGGACAAGAACGAATTTCCAGAGTTGTTTTTGATAATTCAATTGTAAATGTTCGTTGGAATACCGAATCAATTGTTCAGGCTATTCGCGAATATGCTAAATAATGGGGCTAAAATGGGGTTGCCTAGAACATTTGTTGGCTTTAGCAGCACAGATATTCGTTCTTATTGGCTTATGTGGGCTTGGAAAAATAATTCAAAAATTGATTTTAATTTTGTTGATTGCCAGTTGGCTCAGGAAATTAATTCCGAAAATGAAGCGTATATTAAAAGGAAATGCAGGGAGCGTATAAATATGGCTGGAACTTTTATTTCTTTAATTGGGCAAGATACAAAATCCAAACATAAATATGTACGTTGGGAACTAGAAGTTGCCTTGGAAAAAGATTGTCGCATTATTGGCGTCAATCTTGATGGCACTCGTTATATGAATCCAAATACTTGTCCTAAAATAATCCAGGATATTGGTGCTATTTTTATATCATTTTCTCCTAAAATTATCGCGTATGCCTTAAAGAATTATCAAATGAACGATAGTGGAAATTGGTACTATAAGGATATAGTTTATCAAAAATTAGGATATAAAATTTAGGAGGTATTCATGGAAGAACAAGATTTTCCTGCACTGTATCGTTCGGCAGATAAATTATCACTGGATTCGCAGAAGCATTTTTTTTGCATATTGATGATTCATTTAGTTGTACTTATTGTAGCGGCTGCTTTGTCTGCTGTTAACATAACTGAGAAATGGGTATATGTTTTGCAGTTATTAGCTCTTATGGCTGCATTAGGATGTTCTGTTTATCTATGGGGAGTTAGACCAGATCGCTATTGGTATGCAGGTCGTGCAGTTGCCGAGTCAGTAAAAACTATTACTTGGCGTTATGTTAGTAAAGCAGAGCCTTTCCAAACTGAAGATATGATGGCTAAGAATGATTTTAAACAATCATTAAGAATGATTTTTGAACAAAATCAGGATGTTTGTAGTAAATTAATTGATTATGCTAATCAAGAGCAATTTACAGTCGCAATGCAAGAAATGCGCTCTTCTTCTTTAGATAATCGTAAAAATAATTACTGTGAGAAACGGATAAGAGATCAGAGGGAATGGTATGCTAAAAAAGCTGCTTTTAATAAGAAAAAGGCAAATTTATTTTTCTGGGGGTTAATTATTGCTAATTTCATTGGAGTGGTATTGGCAATACTAAAAGTTGCGGAAATAAACCCTATTTATTTACCCGTAGATGTAATTATTGCATTAGCATCAAGCCTTTTAAGTTGGATTCAAGCAAAACGCTTTACTGAACTTTCTGCTTCTTATGCATTAACTGCTCATGAAATTGGATTTATTAATGAGCAAATAGCAACTATAAACAGCGAAGATGATTTTTCCAAATTTGTAGGAGATGCAGAAAATGCTTTTAGCCGCGAGCATACACAATGGGCTGCACGGAGAGATGTTTGAATTTTTATAAATTTTAATAGCCGATCTACTCTATAGCCTCAAAAAACCGTAGTCGAGACTCAAGAAGTTTTCTTCTGTGCAAACTGAAAAACATGCTGTAATAACCATCTTATGTAGTTTCTGTATAAGGAGCACAAAAACGCCAGTGGTGAAACGAGGGTATAAGAAGACGGCGTAGCGGCATCCATTTACAAGCCTGGCAGCACGTATGTGTTAGGGGAGAGGATGATGCTCGTAGAAACTTATAAATTTGGCAGTGATTTTAAAATAAGTAATACGATAAACACAAATAGATTTTTGTATGTCTATTCACTCGTACCTTTTGCTCTGGTCGTAACGTCATACAAAAAATTAACAGCATGTTTGCAAAATTTTGCCCAAATTTTAACGCAGTACTACTTCGCTTTCGGCAGTTTATCTATAAAACAACATAGCTAAAGTTTTTATAAACGCACTAGCAAAACTCTATTCAAATCATGAAATTTAATCGCAAAAATATAAGCAAAAGAACTGCTAGGCACGGCAGATTTCACTTTGCAAATAAAACAAGATTATTGACCCGCTACCATGAAACAAGGCAAAAATAGAACAATGTCTGCCGTACCGAAAACAAAGAAACTTAAGGTTTTTAACAATGAAACGTAGCGTCGGTCTATCTACTAGGTTTTAAGCACCTAAAAGCCTCTATTTCTCGCGTCATACGGGGACAAGCTTGTCGTTTACAAACAGTCGAAGAGCGCCTTACTTTTTATTTTAACCTAAATATTAGACACGCCTAGCCGAAGTAAATTTGAGGCTCTTAACGATAAAATTGCGCGCAAATTTAATAAAACCGTCGCAAATTTGCTCAACTTTACAGCGGTATGTTTAAAATTTAAGGCGCCCTACGCCTCCAATATTGCTCCGTTGCTAGCGTTCGTTACCAGCTTGCGATACATTCGCAGCCAGCGGTACGGCAACGGTTTTTCTATCGGCTTAAATTTAGCCCTTCGCTCAGCGATCTTCTCCTCGCTTAGGCGCACGTTGATCGCGTACGTATCCACGTCGATGTCGATGACGTCGCCGTCCTCTAGCAGCCCGATCATGCCGCCCTCGGCAGCTTCTGGGCTCACGTGTCCGACGCTTAGCCCCCTCGTCGCGCCGCTAAACCTGCCGTCCGTGATGAGAGCCACGTCCGCGCCCAGCCCTCGCCCCATGATTAGGCTCGTAGGGCTTAGCATCTCCTGCATACCCGGGCCTC
>NZ_CALKTS010000116.1 GCF_937997595.1 uncultured Campylobacter sp.
TCGTCGCGACGATAGAATTTTTTCATAAAACTAGCTCCTAAATAAAACGGCGATTTTACAAAAATCTCTCTAAATTTACGCTTTTAAAGCCGCTACGAACGCCCTAATCTCCGCTTCTTGCAGCCTCTCAATCTCCTTGCCGATCGCAGCGCCGCGCAGATTGCGAGCGACATCCGCAGCGCAAACCAAGCTTTTAAATTTCTTATCCCAAATCCCAAGCCGCTTCGCCGCTTGCACCCTACCTTTACAATATAGCCCGAGCCACTGCTTAAGCGGCATTTTTAGAGCGATTTTACATAGTCGCTCGTCGCTTACCCGCTTAAAAAACGGCTCGCTAAGTAGCCTTTTATAAAGAGAATTTAGCCCTAAATTCTTTAAAATTTTATCTTTATCTAATCCTAAAAAATTCAAAAACGCATATAAAAAAAACATTTCATTTCTCACGAAAGATTCGCCGTGCTCTATGAATTTTATCAGTCGCTCGTGCGTGCGCGGATCAATCCACAATCCAAAAACCCGCTCGTAAAGCCCCAGCTCTTGCATTAGCATCATTCCGTATCGGTGCGCAGGTGCACGGAAAAATTTAATCAGCTCTGCTTTAACGCGCTCGCAACTAAGATCGCTAACGTCGATGCCGTGCATAAGTTCTAAGGTGCGCAGCTCGGCGCGAAGCTCAAATCTCGCAGCAAACTGCACTGCGCGATATACGCGCAAGCTATCCTCCACGAAAGTGCGTGGATCAACCACTCGCAAAATACGCGCGCGCAGATCCGCAAGCCCGCCGTAAAAATCGAGAACTTTACCGCTTATAGCGTTTATCATCATCGCATTGATTGTAAAATCACGCCGCCTACTAGCCTCATGTTCGTCCGTAGCCAAAGCGACACTGAAGCCCTTGTGTCCGATGCCTGTCTTGCTCTCGGTGCGCGGCAGCGAAACATCGAAATTTTTATATTTATAGACGAAGTAACTCTTGCCGACGCCCTGTGCGCCGAAGTCTTGCATAATTTGCTCAAAGCGGTGCGGACTCACATCGTAAAGCTCCACATCCACATCAGCGCTAGCCTGCCCCAAAAAATGATCGCGCACGCAACCGCCTACTAGATAGATACGCGAGCTAAATTTTTTAAGATAATCTAAAAGCGCGATGAAATCGTCATTTTGATAGATTTTCAAGTCGGTTTTCGATACTTGCAAGCAAAAATTCCATAAATTTTAAATTTAGCTCCACACGCGCGTTCAAATCGCCCTTCTCAAAAGCGTTCAGCCCCTCAAAAAGCACTAAAATTCGCTCTTTTATCGCGCTCAAAAACTCCGCCTCGCTTGAAATTTTAAAATCTGCATTTGCGAGATATTTTGATTTGTCACCCGCTTGTCTCGCGGCCCCAAGATGTCGCGCTTCCTCGGGCTGGTGCAGGGCGGAATTTAGAGCACCATAAGAGGCAAAACTTTCCGCTTGCATATCCTGTGCGGCAGAATTGCGAAGCTGCGGCGTGGCGAGCTCATCGTCTCGCACCCTATGCGTCGTAAAATTCTGTGACTGCGAAACGAAATTTTGCTGCTGCGCGGCAACTTTGCGGATCTCTAGTGCGGCGGAATTTTGAGCTTGAAGCGACGAAAAATCCTGCTTTTTAAAATGCGCCGCACCGAAATAATCGTCAACTTCGTTTTCTTTGAAATCAGAGCCAGGCCCAAAATCGTCATTGCGAAGTTCCTTAAAATGCGCGCCTAAAATACGAGGCGTCAAATCTTGCTCGCTTTGAGAGTCGTCATCCGTAGAATTTAGCGCTAATTCAAAATCTTTACTTTTGGCAGAGCTTTGCGCCATGTTTGCGTCCCTGCTTTGCGGCGAAGCAAACCCATTCATATCGCTACCTAAACTATCGTAAATTTCACCTGCGATGCCTGATAAATCACGCAAGCTTTCGTCAAATTTTGCGGCGGAGCTTTTTAAAATTTCATCGTTTGCAAAGGTTGAATTTGTGGAATTTTTGCTACTTGCAGAAATGGAATTTATAAAATTTCCTCCATTTAAAGAGACGGAAACCACGGAATTTTCACTGCTTGTAAGATCAGAGTTTTTAAAATTCTCCTCGCTGGAAAAAGTAAAATTTTCATCTTTTGCGGCAGATTTTTTTAAAGTAGCGTCCGCTGCAAATTCCGTGCTGCTAAGCGCAGAGCTCTTGCGTGTCAGGGCTTTTGAACGATCTAGGGCGGAATTTAAAGCGTCCGATGAAACAAAGCGCGAAGTGGAATTTTTAGTATCTAAGGAAGTGAAATTTTGCGCGTTTGATGAAGCGATATCCGGTGCAGATGTGGAATTTAAGGCGCCAGATGCAATGGGATCTGGCGCAAAAGAAGCGGGGCCTAAAGCATCCTGCGAAGCCTGCGCTTCTGCTTCAGCGCCGTTTGCATTCACAGCCCCCTCTTGCTGCACCGCCAAATCTTGCACGCGCTTTTGTGCTTTCATCTCATTTACTGCTTCGATGATATCTTCCAGTTCATTTTCATACATCAATTAGCCACCTCTTAAATTCCGCTTGTTTGCGCGCATCGACGCTTAAAAAGCGCTCCAGCATCGCCATATTGACGCCCGAGCTTACCCGATGATTCAAATTTAGCCGTGCAAAAAGCACAGCCGCATCGCCATCTTGCGGATTATCGCGTAAAATACCGCGACAAATCCGCATTGCGCCGTAGATATCGCCTTTTTTCTCAAGCTCCATAGCGTATGCTAGTGCGCCATTCAAAGCTGGCTCCTAAGCCTTAGCCGCGTAATCTGCGATGATCGAGCCGATCTCTGCGGTCGAGCAAATTTCTTTGGCGTCGTACTGCGCGATATCCTTGGTGCGGTATCCGTCGCGAAGCACGGCGCGCACGGCAAGCTCGATCGCGGCTGCGGCCTCATTTTCGCCGAATGCGTATTTTAACATCATCGCAGCGCTTAAGATCGTAGCGATCGGGTTTGCAATCCCCTGCCCCGCAATATCCGGCGCGCTGCCGTGAATCGGCTCGTAAATTCCTACCTTGCCGCCAATGCTCGCACTCGGAAGCAACCCGATCGAGCCGCAGATCATACTCGCTTCGTCGCTTAAAATATCGCCGAATAAATTCTCCGTCAAAATCACATCAAACTGCGCTGGCGCCCGCACTAGCTGCATCGCGGCGTTATCGACGTACATAAACTCTAAATTTATCCCAGCATAGTTTTTCGCTAGCTCGCTTACGACTTCGCGCCACAGCTGGCTTGTTTCAAGCACGTTGGCCTTATCCACGAGCGTTATCTTTTTGTTTCGCAAAAGCGCAGCCTCAAACGCGACCTTAGCCACGCGCTCGATCTCGGCGGCGTTGTAACACATCGTATTTAGCGCGTCCTTTTCATTTTTTATGCGCGGCTGTCCGAAATAAATCCCGCCCGTAAGCTCACGCACCACCATTATATCGACGCCTTTGATGATCTCAGGCTTTAGCGTCGAAGCATTTATCAACTCATCAAAAATCATCGCGGGACGCAAATTTGCAAACGCTCCAAGCTCTTTGCGAATTTTTAGCAGTCCGCTTTCGGGGCGCAGTTCGCGCGGCAAGCCGTCCCATTTAGCGCCGCCGATCGCACCGAAAAGCACCGCGTCGCTTGATTTAGCGGTATTTAGCGTCTCATCCGGAAGCGGAACGCCCATAATGTCGATTGCCGCGCCGCCCATCAAGCGGTAGTCAAAATTTAGCTCAAAATTAAATTTATGGCTTACGGCATCGAGCACCTTGATCGCTTCTTCGATGATCTCAGGGCCGATTCCGTCGCCTTTTATCACGCATACGTCGTATTTTTTCATCCAAATTCCTTACAAGTTTATCTTTGTTTTTGCGTAATTTATCGCTCCGCCCGCATCGAGAAGCTTTTGCATAAACTCGGGGATTGCAGCGAATTTATACTGCGTTTTTTGAGTTAAATTTTTAATTACGCCGCCCTTCAGATCGATGCTAAGCTCGTCGCCCTGCGCGATCTTGTCCGTCTCGTCGCATTCGAGGATCAAAAAGCCGGTGTTGAAGCTGTTTCGATAAAAAATCCTAGCGAAATTCTTTGCGATCACGCATGAAATTCCGGCAGCCTTAAGCGCCATCGGAGCGTGCTCGCGCGAGCTGCCGCAGCCGAAATTTTTCCCCGCTACGATGATGTCGCCGCGAGCAATTTTGGACGAAAAATCCTTGTCCGCATCCTCCATAATGTGCGTCGCAAGCACCGCTGCGTCGGAGGTATTTAGGTAACGCGCCGCGATAATAATGTCGGTGTCGATATCATCGCCGAATTTCCATACTTTTGCCATATTTCCGCCTTCAATTTTAAAATAGATGCGCGATTTTACCGACAAATTTATTAAAATCCGCTCAATCGCTCCGATATGAGGGCGGAATTCCTCGTTTGAAATTTAGGGCTAAATTTAAACGCAAAGCCGCAGAAATAGAAAGTGCGGAAGCGTTAAATTTTAAAGCGACAGCGCAAAGGAAACGGAATTTCGGCTCGTCGGTTTTACGTCTTGCGAACGCAGAATTTTAGCGAGCAGTCTTAAATTTAGCTAAAAATATAACCTAAATTTTAAAATTTAGCCTAATTTCTAGAATTTGAAAAATCATTAAATTTAGATGGTTCGCGCCGTATATAAGCAAAAATAAAGAGCGTTTCGGTATAATCCAATTTTCCAAAACCAAATACACAACGACACAAGGAGATTTTATGGCGAGCCCAAAAGACGCCTTAACGCCCATCGAGCAATTCTTCGACGAAAATCAAAAAAGCTACATCACCTACGAAAGACTGATAAAATTTTTTGATAAAGCCCCCACCGCGACGGCTGTTAAGAAGGTCGAGGCGCTTACCAAAAAATTTGACGTCGAGCTGATCTCCGCCGCAGAAATCTCCAAAATCAAAAATTTAGAGGACGCGAAACTCAAAGAAGCCACGCAAAAAAAGCTGCTGGACGAGGGCTGGGACGAGGAGTTTGACCTATCCAGCGACGTCGAGCTTTTGGAATGGAGCCGTTCGGACAGCCCGGTGCGGATGTATCTGCGCGAAATGGGACAGATCCCGCTGCTGACCAAAGAAGAGGAGATCGAGATCAGCAAAAAAATCGAGCTCGGCGAGGATATCATCATCGACGCGTTTTGCTCGGTGCCATACTTAATAGACTTCATTTTAGACTATAAAGAGCCGCTTATCAACCGCGAGCGCCGCGTAAAGGAGCTTTTCAAAAGCTTTGACGACAGCGACGAAGAGGGTGAAGAGGAGGACGAAGAGGAACTATCGGAGGAGGATTACGACGACGAGGAGGACGAGGAGAGCGCGGACGAGGCGAAGCAAAAGCGATCCAAAAAGAACGATAAGCGCGCTCTAAAGGTCATCGAAAGCTTCAAGGCTCTTGAAAAAGCCAAAAAGGATTGGATGAAATTTGCCGAGAAAAACGCCGAGGCGATTAAGCAGAGCAAGGGAATTTTATCGAAGCTAAACTTGGCGTTTAAAAAGAAAATTTTAAAAGAAAAACTCATGGATCTGGGCCCAACTAGCAAGCTCATCACCGAGATCGTAAAATCGATGGAGACCGCGCTAAAAAGCGACGAGGGCTTCGAAAAGGAGCTCAAACGCTTAGAGTACAAGCTGCCGATGTTTAGCGCTGAACTGCGCGAAAATCACAAAAAAATTCTAAAAGAGATCACGAGGCTTAGCAAAGACGACATCATCGCGCGCGTGCCGGAAGCTACGATGGTCTCGACCTACGTCGATATTAAAAAGCTCTTTTTGACAAAAGAAGCGAGTAAAAAAAGCTTCAACCTCGAGCCCGAGCGGCTGAAAGAAATTTTAGAGCAAATTAAGCGCGGCAAGCGCATCAGCGACAATGCAAAAGCGCGCATGGCGAAGTCCAACCTGCGTCTGGTCGTCTCCATCGCCAAGCGCTACACCAACCGCGGGCTGCCGTTTTTAGACCTCATCCAGGAGGGTAACATCGGGCTTATGAAGGCTGTGGATAAATTTGAATACAAGCGCGGCTATAAATTTTCGACCTATGCGACGTGGTGGATCCGCCAGGCGATCAGCCGCGCCATCGCCGATCAGGCGCGCACGATCCGCATCCCGATCCATATGATCGAGACGATAAATCGAATTAATAAAATCACGCGCAAATATATGCAAGAAGGCGGCAAGGAGCCCGATATCAACGTCATCGCACAAGAGGTAGGCCTTAGCGTCGATAAGGTAAAGCAGGTCATCAAAATCACAAAGGAGCCGATCAGCCTGGAAGCGCCGATCGGAAACGAGGACGACGGCAAATTCGGCGATTTCGTCGAGGACAAAAGCTCGGTTTCGCCGATCGAACAAATTTTAAAATCCGACCTAAAAGAGCAGATCGACGATATCTTAGAACAGCTCAATGACCGCGAGCGCACGGTGATCCGCATGCGATTCGGACTGCTTGACGACGAGAGCGACCGCACGCTTGAAGAGATCGGCAAGGAGCTCAATATCACCCGCGAGCGCGTCCGCCAGATCGAAAGCTCGGCGATCAAAAAGCTAAAACACCCAAAAATCGGCCGCAAACTCAAAACCTATATCGAGAGCTAGAGCGAAATTCGATTTAATTTACTCTTAAAACGCCCGGCAAATTTAAAATTCATTAGACAGCCGGGCTTTGGCGTCGGTATTATTGATCTTAAACGCACGACAAATTAAAATCCGTAAAAGATACTCAAGCTAAAGCCGTCAATAATTGTATTTTTCAGTCTAAATTTTATCAGATGGGGCGCAAATCAAGGTGCAGTAAAATGCAGTAGCGCTTGAAAAGCCGATTTTTAGGGGCTTAAGGTTTGAAGTCCGTAGGTTTCAAACTCTAACGGAGTAAATTTACACATTGCCGAATGGACGCACTCCATGGGTGATAGCCAGTTTCAAACCCCATCGGAGATAATTTACACTTTGCTTGGCAGATAAGCTAAAGCAATTTTTTTCATCTGAGTTTCAAACTCCATTGGAGGGAATTTACACGTTATTTCGATTTTACTGATGCTTTTATTTACGATGGTTTCAAACTCCAGTGGAGAGAATTTACACGCCGAGCCTATGAGCCGCGAATTAGCGGAAAAATCAGTTTCAAATTCCAGTGGAGTAAATTTACATCAGCCCTCATAGGCTTTGCCGATCGCGCTTTGCTCGTTTCAAACTCCAGCGGAGAAAATTTACACAAAACGTTGATGGGCGAAGCGGCGCTTGAGATTTGGTTTCAAACTCCAGCGGAGAAAATTTACACCCTTGCCGTTGTCGTCGTTCTATTTTAGCTCTTGGCAGTTTCAAACTCCAGCGGAGTAAATTTACACTCACCTATAACATGATCGGCAACACTATCAAAATCAAGTTTCAAACTCCAGTGGAGGAAATTTACACGCAGCTTCTGCATTACCTAATTTAACATCTTCGTTGCGTTTCAAACTCCAGTGGAGGAAATTTACACCTTGGGTGTCGGTGGGGGCAGAAGCTTCATCGGAATGTTTCAAACTCCAGTGGAGGAAATTTACACAGCGCTAGAAATTCTATTTTCCAGGCTATGAATATTAAAGTTTATATTCTTACCCCTTAAATTTAGATAAGCGGCAAAGGCGGTTTAAAATAAAACACCGCATTTGCGGTGTTTTGCAAATCTTAGCCAAAGCTTCATCTGCGTATTTATAAAATTCCGACTAAAACCAGGTAGCACGATTTAACGGCACAAAAGCCGCCGCCGTTTCGGCGTGCAATCATTCCGCCTCGCACCATCTAGCTGGTTTACTGCGCGCTGACAAACCGACAACTCGGCACCGGCAAACTTTGACATACATTCAATCGCATCCCGCTTGCCGCACTGCCGTACCCGCAATCGCAGCACCCATAAATTTTGCCGGATTGCCGTGCCGACAACCGCAACACTATCTAAATTTACTGCTTCGCCGCGTCGTCGTCCCACTCTTAAAATTTACCTTCTGTAGCCAAGGGTGCGCTGGATAACACGACGT
>NZ_CALKTS010000117.1 GCF_937997595.1 uncultured Campylobacter sp.
ACAAAAAGTAGAATTTTAGATATTTTGCTTCTAAATCATTATGACATCAAATACGATATTTCGATGATGAGGCAGATTTCTAGGATCATCTATTTTAAAGATATTGACGCTAAAATTTTTATCGAGGTCATGCCTCAGACCCTGCGAAATAACGAGTTTCGCAATGAAATTTTAAAGCTCATCGATAATAATCTGATTGATCCGAAAAAGATCGTGTTTGAGTTTAACGAAAAGCTTATTTATTCGGAGATCAAGCGCTTTGATGAAATTTTGATTAAATTCCGCGAACTTGGATTTAGCTTCGCGCTGTCGCAGTTCGGCGGCTCAAACGCGAGCTTTGAGTATTTAAAATTTCTAAATGTCGATTTTATTGTTTATGATATAGAATTTAATAAAAATTTAGACGATGAAAAGATTAAAAATATTTTTATAGGCATCAACGAAGCCTGCGCAAAATCGGGCGTCAAAACCATAATGCGCTTTGTAGATAAGCAGGAATTTCAAATGAAACTTTATAAAATGGGTATCGATTATATTCAGGGATTTTGCGTCGAAAAACCGAATGATATATCGAATTTAAGGAGATTACAGTGAGATATGGTGAAGAGGAAATTGAGAAATTTGACATAGAAAAGATGGAAGTTTGGCCCAATAAACAGGAGCGTGACTATTTGATAAAAATAACCCTACCCGAGTTTTGCTGCCGCTGCCCGCGTTCTGGCTATCCGGACTTTGCGACGATCTATCTGGAATATATCCCGTATAAGCTCGTAGTGGAGCTTAAGGCGATTAAAATTTACATAAATTCATTCATGAACCGCTATATCAGCCACGAAGATAGCATAAATGAAATTTACGGCGCGCTGCAAAGCAAGCTAAAGCCTAAATTTATGAAAATAAGAGGCGATTTTAATCCGCGCGGCAATGTCCACACGGTAATCGAAATAAACTCGGATCAAATTTACCGATGATAAGCTCAAATTTAGTCGAACAAATTTTTAAATCCGCAAGCATTAGTCGCTGGAATGATTACCCAAAGATGGTGAGTTTAGTCGAGCTCGACAAGCAGGCGCATAAATTTATTATCGCTTATTTTATCGCTAGCTTTGAGCGCGACGTGGATATCAACTACGTCATCGAAGCGGGGATTTTCGAGTTTTTAGCGCGCATCGTTGTGACCGACATCCGTCCGGACGTCTTTCATCAGATACAAAAAACCAAGAAAAAAAAGATCAACGAATGGGTTTTAAGCGTCCTAGAAAGCGATCTTTTGCCTGTTCAAAACGGTGCGTTTTTCGAGCGATTTAAAAAATATCTAAATTCCAAAGATCATAAAAAAGAAGCCGTGATCTTAAAGGCGGCAAGCTACCTTTCTACGCGGTGGGAATTTAATATCGTATATCAAACGAGCCAGTTTTTAAACGATATCGAGGAGCTAAAATCCAAGGTCGAGGAGGAGCTCGAGGATTATTATGAGCTCATCGGCGTGCGAAAGATCGTGATGAATAAAAAACTTGCCCGCATAGTCGATCTTAGCGGCAGACTTCGTTTTCAAAAACGATGGGCTCAGACGCCGCGCATTCCTGAGACATCGGTGCTAGGACATATGCTGGTAGTCGCGATTTTAAGCTACTTTTTTTCGCTTGAAGTTGGTGCGTGCCGCTCGCGCACGGTGTATAATTTTTTCTGCGCGCTATTTCACGATCTACCAGAAAGCCTCACTCGCGACATCATTAGCCCCGTAAAATACGGCGTCAAGGGCCTTAGCGACATCATCAGCGAATATGAGATGCGGCTAATAGACGATAAAATTTTGCCTTTCGTGCCGGAGCATATGAGAGATGATTTCAGCTATATTTTAGGTATTCGCAAAGAGGGTGGTAAATTTATAAAAGACGAGTTTGAAAACCGCACCTTCGAGCTAGGCAAGGAGCCTAAATTTGCAGAGGGCAGCTTAAAGATGTTTAACGAAGATAAATTTCGTTCAATCGACGGCAAGGCACTTAAGTATTGCGACAAACTAGCGGCATTTTTTGAGGCTGGAATTTCGATCAGTTACGGCGTGAAAAGCAAGGAGCTGCTTAGCGGGTATAATTCGATGTTAGAGTTTTTCAAAGCCAAGCCGAAAATCGAAGGCGTTGATTTTCAGAGTGTTTGCGAGGATTTCAAAGAGCATTTCGGGCTTAATAGGATCGATTTGTAAAACCCCTTCCCAGATGGCTGCGGCACATGCGAGATCTAAGTGCTCTGCTGTATTCCTACCCTGAAGCGGTGCCTAAAAAAAGCATTGCACAGGTCTAAGAAAGGGCAAACGGGATTATATGGAAATGTTTCTTAAAGTAAGGTTATAAATGAATTTCAAAAATCATCTTCTATCCGTATTTCGCGAGGTCTTTATCCCTCATCATCGCTCTATCGAGTTTAGAGCCAAAATTTTTGCCGCGATGCTGCTTGCCAAAAAGAAGCAGACCGACGAGGATTACGACGTGATCAAAGATATAGCGGGCGAAATTTACGTAGGCGACGAGCAGCGCATCGGCGTGCTTGTTTCCATCGTAAAAGAGTATATCTTAAAGGCGAAAACCTATAAAAGTTTAAATTTAGACTCGCTTCTAAAAGAGATCGACAGAGATATCAAAAACAACAAAAAATATATCAAAAAGATTGATTTTTCACATCTGCGTCGTTTGATCGGAGATGATGACGAGGATGCGCTGATCCAACAGCGCGTTTATGAGTTTTTTGTCTGCGAAGTCAAAGAGTACTCGTAAATTTTTATCTTAAGAATTTTTTTAGTATAATCGTCAGCCTTTAAAATAGCAAACGGAGAAAAATTTGGAAAATATCAGAAATATTGCGGTTATCGCGCACGTTGATCACGGAAAGACCACTATCGTAGACGAGCTTTTAAAACAATCCGGCACCTTTGGTAATCACCAAGAAGTCGGTGAGCGCGTGATGGACAGCAACGACATAGAGCGCGAGCGCGGCATTACGATACTATCCAAAAACACCGCCATCCACTACGGCGGCGTTAAAATTAACATTATCGACACTCCGGGCCACGCCGATTTCGGCGGCGAGGTCGAGCGCGTGCTAAAGATGGTCGACGGCGTGCTTTTGCTCGTCGACGCGCAAGAAGGCGTTATGCCGCAGACGAAATTTGTCGTGAAAAAGGCACTATCTTTAGGGCTCAGACCTATTGTAGTCGTAAACAAAATCGACAAGCCCGCAGCCGATCCAGACCGCGTGGTAAATGAAATTTTCGATCTTTTCGTAGCGCTTGACGCAAACGACGAGCAGCTTGAGTTTCCCGTCATCTATGCCGCGGCCAAAAACGGCTACGCAAAATACGATCTAAGCGATGAGAGCGCCGATATGAAGCCGCTTTTTGAGACTATTATCTCTCACGTTCCAACTCCGAGCGGTAGCGATGAAAATCCGCTGCAGCTGCAGGTTTTTACGCTCGATTACGACAACTACGTCGGCAAGATCGGTATCGCTAGGATTTTCAACGGCACGATAAACAAAAACCAAAGCGTTATGTTAGCTAAAGCCGACGGCACGCACATTAACGGCAGAATTTCAAAGCTCATCGGCTTTAATGGGCTTGAACGCACCGACATCGATGCGGCGGGCACGGGCGACATCGTGGCGATTGCTGGTTTTGACGCGCTTGACGTAGGTGATAGCATCGTCGATCCCAATAATCCGATCCCGCTTGATGCGCTGCATATCGAAGA
Organism: uncultured Campylobacter sp.; assembly: GCF_937997595.1. GTDB lineage: Bacteria > Campylobacterota > Campylobacteria > Campylobacterales > Campylobacteraceae > Campylobacter_B. The sequence continues at coordinate 3,744 of NZ_CALKTS010000117.1, forward strand.
GCCCACCCTTAGCGTAATTTTCAGCGTAAATGACGGACCGCTAGCGGGCACGGAGGGTAAATTCGTAACCTCAAACAAGATCGACGAGCGCTTGGAAGCGGAGATGAAAACCAACATCGCGATGCGTTATGAAAACGTGGGCGAGGGAAAATTTAAAGTAAGCGGTCGCGGCGAGCTGCAGATCACGATTTTAGCCGAGAATATGCGCCGCGAGGGCTTTGAGTTTTGCCTTGGGCGCCCGGAAGTTATCATCAAAGAGATCGACGGCATCAAATGTGAGCCTTTCGAGCACCTAGTTATCGACGCGCCTGATGATTGCACCGGCACCGTCATCGAAAAGCTAGGCCGCAAAAAGGCCGAGATGAAGGTGATGAACCCTACCGGCGACGGGCAGACGCGTATGGAGTTTGAGATCCCGGCGCGCGGTCTTATCGGCTTTCGCTCGCAGTTTTTGACCGATACTCGCGGCGAAGGCGTAATGAACCATAGTTTTTTGGAATTCCGCCCTTTCATCGGCGCGGTCGAGAAGCGACAAAACGGCGCGCTCGTGAGTATGGAAAACGGAGTAGCGTTAGGATACAGCCTGTGGAACCTGCAAGATCGCGGCGTGCTTTTTATCGCTCCGCAGGCGAAGGTCTATCTGGGCATGATCATCGGCGAACACAGCCGCCCGAACGATCTGGACGTCAATCCGATCAAGGGTAAAAATTTAACCAACGTCCGCGCCAGCGGTAGCGATGATGCGATCAAACTCGTGCCGCCGCGAGCATTAAATTTAGAGCGCGCTTTGGAGTGGATCGAAGAGGACGAGCTTGTGGAGGTTACGCCAGTAAATATCCGCGTGCGTAAGCGATACCTGGATCCTACGACGCGCAGACGAATGGCTAAAAAATAGAATTTTTGGATGAAATTTTAAAATTCGGCGTGAAATTTAGCTTTTAAATTCCACGCCTTTTTTTATAGGCAAATTTTAAAATTTACGCTTCTGAAATTTTACTAGGAGAGGCAATGAATCTTGTTTTATTCGACTTTGACGGCACGATCACGCGCGATGATTCGCTGCTCGAGTTCGTCGCCTACGTAGTCGGATTTAAGAAATTTTTTCGCGGGATTTTGGTGCTATCGCCCATTTTAGCGGCGTATAAGCTAGGCCTTGCGAGCAATAATTTTACGCGCAGAAAACTCTTGGGCTACTTTTTTGCGGGCATGAGTGCCGATAAATTCGATAAAATTTGCAAAAAATACTCCACCACTCACATCGAAGATATCCTAAAACAAAGCGCGATGGACAAGATCGCAAGCTACAAAGCCGCGGGCGATAAAATCGTCATCGTCACCGCCTCGCTAGAAGACTGGCTGCGTCCGTGGTGCGACGCGCAGGGTTTGGAGCTTTTAGGCACTAAAATACGGCGCAAAGGCGGCATCATCACGGGTGAGATCGAGGGGCAGAACTGCTACGGCGCGCAAAAGGTCGCTCGCGTGCGCGCGGCATACGACGTGCAGGCTTTCGATCGCGTTATCGCTTACGGCGATAGCAGGGGCGATCGCGAGATGTTAGAATTCGCCGACGAGGCGCACTACAAGGCGTTTGAGTAAAATTTAACGGCTGAAAGCTGAATAATAGCATCTGCGGCGACTACGCTTTTGCTGAGAGCTAGATTTCTCCTCACGTAGAATTTTATCCTTTTAAATTTATCGCGCTTATCTGGGGGATTTTATATCACACGATAAATTTTTATATTTTATCGTAGCGCAAAAGCCCTGAATTACGAAATTTTGTTGCAGAATGGGATTTTAAAATTCTTGTTGCAGATAAAATTCTGAAATTCCGTCGTGCATAAAATTTTAAAATTTTATCGTAGCATGGAATTTTGCTCCGAATGGAATAGATGTTTTTAAACCGAGCGTAAGATAAAATTTAAAATTTTACGGAATTTATTGGTTACTAAAATTTCAAAATTTGCAGGTTTCAGAATATCTACTCGCCGCATACGAAGCGGAATTTTAAAATTTCAAAATTCCGCGCCTTAGAATTCTAAGCTCTAAAGCATGTTGTAAATTCCGTCTAGCAGGAAGTATTTTCTATCCGCCGTACCGCGGTAAAATGGCTCGAAAGTGTCCTCATAAGCCTTTTTGAAAAAGCCCTCTTTGCTTAGCTTGATTAGATCGGCATTGATGAAATCAAGCAGGCTTTGATTGCCTTTTTGCACGCCGACGCCTAAGAATTCCGCCGCGCCTAGGTTTTTAAACGGCACTTCGAGCGTATCGTCCACGACAGCATAGGCTAGGACGATGATGTTGTCATTGGCATAACCGTCGGCTCTGCCGTCCTTCATCATCGCATAGCACTCGGAGGTATTTTTGCAGTAAACTAAATTGCTAAATTTCTCTTTGCGCAAATAGCGCTCGGTCATTGAGCCGTTGGGATTTTTTTCGATTGAAATTCTCATATCGCGAACTTGCGCAAAGTCCTTCACTTGATCCTCTTTACGCGTTACAATGCCAAAATTTACCGATAGATACGGAAGCGAGAAATCCACCTGCTTCTTGCGCTCTTGCGTAATCATAAAGGTGCCGATAACCATATCGACCTTGTTATTTTTCAAAAACGGGATTCTATCGCCCGCGGTTACGGCTACGAACTGCACTTCGCCCTTTTTATCGCCGAAAATATCTTTGGCGATTGAGCTAGCAAGCTCGATTTCAAAGCCCTCAAACTTGCCGTTATTAGACTCGCTTAGCGGCGGACGACCTTCGCGCACGCCTACTCTGATAACCCCTGCCTGCCTGATTTCATCTAGTGTATTTGCAAAAATGCTAGCGCAAAATAAGGCTAAAATAAAAAGTAATCTCATAAAAAGCCCCCTACTTTTTAGTTTTGAAATAATTATAGCACTATATATTTTAGAGAAAATAAATTCAAGCGGTTTAAAATTTAATCACCGCGCGTATGCAAGTTTGAAATTTAGGGGCGAATCGGGGATTTAAAATTTAATGAATTTGAAAAATTTTAAATCCCAAGATTTTAGTTATACAAGCTACCTGCGATAAATTTTATATTTTAATTCCTAGCTCTACGCTTTTATAGCAAATCATAAATTCCATCTAGCAGGAAGTATTTTTTATCCGCCGTACCGCGGTAAAAAGGCTCGAAAGTGTCCTGATAAGCCTTTTTGAAAAAGCCCTCTTTGCTTAGTTTTACAAGCTCTGCGTTGATAAAATCAAGTAGCTCCTTATTTCCTTTTTGCACGCCAATACCGATGAAATCGGGCTTGCCGAAGTTTTGAAACGGCACTTCGAGCGTATCGTCCACGACGGCGTAGGCTAGCACCGTGATATTTAAATTGATGTATCCGTCAGCTTTGCCGTCTCGGATCATCGCGTAGCATTCGCTTGTGCTTTTGCAGTAGCTTACGTTGCTAAATTTCTCTTTTTTGAGGTAATTATCTACGGTCGTGCCCTCTTCGGTTATGAGCCTCATATCGCGCAAACGCGATATATCTTTGATGGCGTCCGCTTTGCGAGTTAGTACGCCGAGATTGGTCGAAAAATACGGCATCGAGAAGTCCACGTGATTTTTACGCGCCGAATCGATTACGAAGGTAGCTGCAACTATATCGACTTTATTATTGACTAGATACGAGACGCGATCGGCGGCGCTTAGAGAGACAAACTGCACTTCGCCTTGTTTGGCACCGAAAATCGCCTTTGCGATCGCATTGGCAAGCTCGATTTCAAAGCCTTCAAATTTACCACCACTAATCTCGCTAAAAGGCGGTCTGCCGTCTCTGACGCCTACTCTAATGACGCCGCTATTTCTGATCTCTTGCAGCGTGTTTGCAAAAAGCCCCGCACAAAGCAAGATCAAAGTAAAAAGTAGTTTCATTTGCCGCTCCTTTGTTTAGGTTATTTACGGCTAATTCTAGCGAAATTAAAATCAAAAGGCGCTTTTTTAGGCTAAATTTATTTGCCGTTTGCTTTTTATGAAATTTCAAGACGCCGTTAAATTTAGCCTTAGATTTGATATAATCGGGCAAAATTTATGGAAAGGATGATATGAAAAATTTTATCTTTTTGTGGCTTTTACTTGCGGGCTGCGCTTTCGGCGCCGCTAAAGAGGATGCGGCGGCTTCTACTACGCAGCAGGCGGCGTCAAATTTGCCGCAGCCGAATTTTGAAATTTTTTACGATGAAAATGCTAGCGATGCGCAGATAGATGCGGGGTTGGATGCGCTTTTAGAATTCGCGGCGCAAAACAGGGGCAGGATCGACGAGGATTTCGG
>NZ_CALKTS010000118.1 GCF_937997595.1 uncultured Campylobacter sp.
TAAGATGCCCAAGATGCGGCAGCGTGTATAAAAAACCAAAGAAATTTATACTCGCGGTCTACACTTGCCTGCTTGTGTTTTTTATGCTAGCGTTTGCCTTTATCCCCGATAAAATGGGGATTTTGGCATCCACAGGCAGCGGGATAGGCGCATATATTATGTTTTTATGGATCGTAGATACTTTGAACTTCGATCTTTTGGACGCCGTGATACTGGTGGCGGGATTTTTGATTTTCGGCGGATTATATGAGGCATGGGGCGAGCCGCTAATCGCGGGGCTCATAGCCATTTTATTTTGCGTAGGCGCAGCGGCGATTTTCGTAAAATTTTTCCCTTACGAGAGGCAAAAAATCAATGAAAACTAAGAAATTTCTCGCTACCATAAAGCGCTTGATTAAATTTTAAAAAGTTAAAACTCCAAAGGAAAAAGATGGATTTAAATATCGTTTACGGCGTGATTTTTGCGGTATTCGGCACCTGCGTGGGTTCGTTTTGCAACGTCCTGATCTACCGCTTGCCGCGCGGACAGAGCGTAAATTTCCCCGCATCGCACTGCCCCAAATGCTCTCACGCTTTAAAATTTTACCACAACATTCCGCTGCTTTCGTGGCTCTTTTTGGGCGGCAAATGCGCCTTTTGTAAAACCAAAATTTCGATCCGCTACCCGATCGTCGAGCTTTTAGGCGGCGCGCTTGCGCTTGCAGCGTATTTCGGCGAGCCCGATCTTGCAAAAGCCGCGGTGCTCGGGCTTTGCTTCATCTTGCTTATGGCGCTTTCGGCGATCGATTTTGAGTACAAAGCCGTACCGGAGAGCCTTCTTTACGTAGTTACGGCGCTTTCGCTTGCTTATACGCTGATGTATGATTTTGATCTTAGCGGCGTTGGCGCGGCGGCGGGATACGCGGCGATATTTTTCGTGCTGCGCCTAATCGTCACCTTCGTGCTAAAGCGCGAAGCGATGGGCAGCGCGGATATTTTTATCGCGGGCGTTATGGGAGCGATTTTGGGCTGGAAGCTGGGCGGCATCTCGATCTACATCGGCGCGATTTTGACGCTGCCCGCGTATCTCATCGCGAACAAAAAAGGCTACGAGCTACCGTTCGTGCCGTTTTTATCGATGGGGCTGCTTCTTACTTTTATTTTTAGAGATCAAATTTTAAGGCTCTTGGACGTCATTTATGGATAGGGTGCAGCGCTATTTATTTAGCAATTTCGTAAGCTCGTTCGCGTCGCTTTTTAGCACGCTTTTTATCATAATGTCGATCGTATTTTTCCTTCAGATCGCGCGCATTACGTCGTTTATCGAGATAAATTTTTCAGAGCTAGTCAAGCTCTATCTTTTCATGCTGCCGCGCATCCTCATATTTACGGTGCCGATCGCGTTTTTCGTAGCGCTTAGTATCTCGCTTTTTAGGCTCTCTAAAGAGAACGAAACTATCGTAATATTTACCATCGGCTACGCCACGCGCAAGATCGCGCTATTTTTCGGCATAAGCGCCGCGCTGTGTTCCTTGGCGCTACTTTTCGTATCGCTTTTTATGATGCCGATAGCCGAAAATTTAAAGGACAATTTCATCGATTACAAAAAGATCAGCGCGACGCTAAATATCAAATCCAACGAATTCGGGCAGAAATTTTCTGACTGGCTCGTTTTTATCGATTCGCAGGAAAACAACGGCACAAGCACGCTGTATAAGGATCTCGTGCTGTATAATCCAGGCAACTCGCAGGATCACGAGCGGATGATCGTAGCGCGTAGCGGCGAGTTTAAAAACGAAAACGCGAGCTTTTCGGCGATGCTGCACGACGGCAAAATTTACACGATGGGCAGCGATCAGTGGCACGTAAGCGAGTTTGAAAGCCTAACCCTGCGCACGCAAAGCGACCGCAATATCCGCGGCGGAGGCGACGTGATCGGATACTGGAGCGATATGGGCGGCAGCGAGAAGCGCAGGAAAGAATTTAGCATCTACACCCTCGTCTCGCTCTTTCCGCTAGCGAGCTTTCTGTTTGCGCTAAGCCTCGGTATCGTGACCTATCGCTACGAAAAGGGCTTCGTTTACGCGGGGATCTTCGGCGTGCTTTTTAGCTACTTCGCGATGATCATGTTGCTCTCTAAATACCCAAGCATCGCGCTTCCGGTGACATTCGGCGTTACGCTTATCGGCTCGCTGCTTTACTACAGGATCAAAATTGCCCCGAGGTACTGAAAAAAGCTCCGAGCTTTGCGGCGGCGAAATTTTAAACGAAAGCTCGTCTGCTCGAAATTTAGCGGATAAAATTTCGGCGAGCAAGGCTAGCGCGTCTAAAATTTTGCGTAGCGTAAATTTAAAATGCAAAGCACAAAACGGCGAGCAAGCTTTGATCTTAAACGACGGGTTTTCAAATTTTAAAAATTCCGCCATCGCGAGCTCGGCGAGCGATATGGCTACCCATGCTGCGCCCGATTGCGGTTTGAATCACGAAGGCGTCAGGCGGAATTCGGACGCCGTTCGCGCCAAAAAGACTACGCGCGCGGCAAATTTAAATTCCGCCCGTAAAAATTCCGCCGCTTCCGATATTTGCGCGATAAGCGCAGAGGAAATTTACATGACCGTGCACGCAGCCGCCCGCACCATAAACTCTCTCAAAACAGATACCGCCTGCAAAGCGGGCATTTCCGCAAACACCCTCGCAAGCGCGTCCGAACTCAAAAATATTCCCAAGAGCGCGCCCGCAAGCGACTTCGTAGCGAGCGAGCTTGCGCACATCGGCAAAATAAGCACTCTGCCAAATACTCCTGCAGATGCGTGCACCTTCGCAGCGAGCGTAAACTCCGAGCGCGTGAAGCTCAAGCTCGTCTATTCCTATGACGGCTCGAAATTTAGCGGCTCGCAGTCTCAGCCTCACGGGCGCGGCGTCGAGGACGTGCTACGCGCGGCTTTGGGGCGCGTGGGTATCTTTGCGCCGCTGATAAGCAGCTCGCGCACAGATAAAGGGGTGCACGCGCTGCGCCAGGTAAGCTGCGTCGAATGCACCGTGCACTGGGAGCTGCCGCGTCTAAAAGAGCTCATAAACCGCCACTGCGCACCCTATATTTTTGTGCAACACATCAGCCCGGTGCCGCGCGATTTTCATCCGCGTTACGATGCTGTGGCGCGCTGCTATCGCTACGTTTTAAACCACGGACGTCCAAGCCCCTTTCTTAGCGATTTTTGCGTGTTTTATCCGCGCGTGGATCTTGCCGCGCTCAATGCTGCGCTTGCAAATTTTGTCGGCGAGCACGATTTTAGCGAGTTTATGAAAAGCGGCAGCGACATAAAAAGCCCGGTACGAGAGCTCTACGTCGCGCGCGCCTACTCTTTTAGAAATTTAACCTTGATAAATTTTAAAGCCAACGGATTTTTGCGAGCGCAGGTGCGGCTGATGGTCGCAAACGCGCTAAAATCCGTGCAGAGCGGGCGCAAGATCAGCTTCTCGCGAGCTCTTAGCAGAATCCCCTTTCCGCCGAACGGGCTGTATCTTAGCGGCGTGAGTTATTAAGACTTGAAATTTATAGCGTTAAATTTTATCCACGGGCGTTTGGATTTCAAGCTTAGAATTTTATCGCGGTAAAATTCTGCATATGAGAGTAGATCGCCACCCTACTTTGATATTAAATCACCTGTGCCGCGATGTGTAAAATCGTAAATTTGCGCGAAATTCGATCTGTTTTTATTAGAATTTTATAGAAATTTAGCAATACTTTCAAACTTTTAACTCAAAAAGGAGCAAAGATGAAAAAATTTTCTGTTGCTTTGGCCGGTTTGGCCTTACTAGCTAGCGTTTCAGGCGCTAAGGAGTTCATCAATATCGGCACCGGCGGTATGACCGGCACCTATTATCCGGTAGGCGGCGCGATTTGCCGCTTGGTAAATATGGATAAAAATATGAAATGCTCCGTGCAATCGACGGGCGGCTCGACGTATAACGTCAATAACGTGCTGAAAAAGGAGCTAAATTTCGGCTTCGTTCAAAGCGATGTCGTCTATGATAAATACAACGGTACGGGCAAATTTCAAGGCGCGGCGGATAAAAATTTACGCTCCGTAATCTCGATCTATCCGGAGCTTTTGGCTTTCGTAGTTTCTAAAGAGAGCGGCATCAAAGCCTACGGCGACGCTGCGGGTAAAAAGATCAATATCGGAAACCCGGGCAGCGGCAATGAGCTAACCAGCACTATAGTTTTTGAAAACTACGACTTCGATCTTAAAAAGCTCGCCCAGCACGGTGTCTTAACCGCGCAAGAATGCCCTATGGCGCTAAAAGATAAGAAGATCGACGGATACTTCTACGTCGTAGGACATCCGACTGCAAATATCACCGATGCGGCGACCTCGCTTCCTATCGACTTAGTCGGCATCGACGATGAGCACATCAAAAAAATTCTTGAAAAATATCCATATTTCGCTAAAGGCGTGATCCCTGCGAAGATGTATGACGGAGTAGATCACGACACGCAGACTATCGGCGTAAAGGCTGTGCTCGTAACCGACGCTAGCCAAAGCGACGAGGCGGTTAGGGCGGTAGTTAAAGCGATACTTGATAATTTCGACGAGTATAAAAAGCTACACCCTGCGCTAAATTTAGTGAGCAAAGAATCTCTTTTAGAGGGGCTTAGCGCGCCGCTTCATCCTGCGGCAGAGGCGGTGTATAAAGAAGCCGGGTTGTTGAAATAGGCTAGTTGATGGAGAAATCTACACAAAAAGATGAGCAGGTTTTAGAGGTAAAGAGTAGAGAATTTACCTCTAAAAAGCTCTTCTGGCTCGTGACGCTGGTCTGCTTCTCGTGGTCGGTCTTTCAGCTTTATATCGCGTATTTCCCGATGAATACGAATATCGCGCGCTCGATCCACTTAGCGTTCGCCGTTTTTATAATTTTTTCGCTTTTTCCATTTCGCCCGCGCTCTAAGGCGCATTTTTATATCCCGTTTTACGATTATATTTTATTAATCGTCGGAGTCGCCGCAATCTTGTATCCTGCGATAGAATTTAACGGGCTAGCGCAGCGCCCGGGAAATTATCTAACCAGAGATATTGTAGCAGCCTTTATAGGTATTTTTATCCTTTTTGAGGCGGGTCGTCGTATGATGGGGCCCGCGCTTGGCATTATCGCTTTTACCTTTCTTCTGTATTGCTACTTCGGTCCTTATATGCCCGATATCATCTCGCATCGCGGCGCAAGCTTTGAACTGCTTGCAGGGCATATGTTTTTAACGACAGAGGGCGTATTCGGCGTGCCGGTAGGGGTCAGCACCAGCTTCATCTATCTGTTCGTGCTATTCGGCGCGCTTTTGGAGCGAGCCGGAGCGGGGCAGTATTTTATAAACGTAGCGTTTGCGATTTTAGGTCGCTTTCGCGGAGGACCCGCCAAGGCTAGCGTAATCGCTAGCGGACTAACTGGCATGGTAAGCGGTAGTTCGACCGCAAACGTCGTGACGGTGGGTACCTTTACGATCCCTCTAATGAAAAAAGCGGGGCTTACCGCCACTAAAGCGGGCGCTATCGAGGTCGCAGCAGGCGTAAACGGGCAGCTTATGCCGCCTATCATGGGCGCTGCGGCGTTTATCATCGCGGAATTTTTAGGTATGAGCTACACCAACGTAATGGTCGCGGCGGTGATTCCCGCTTTCGTCTGCTATGCGGGGCTATTTTTTATCGTGCATCTGGAAAGCTGTAAGCTGGGGCTTCATGGTAGCCGCGATTACGCAAAGGCATCGAAGCTGAAGCTGATCCTTAGTGGAATTCATTACATAATACCGATTTTGGTGCTGCTTTATACTCTATTGATTTTGAAAGAAAGCGCGATCTCTGCGGCGTTTAACTCGATCTGCGTGCTGTTTTTAATAATGATCGTGCAGGAGCCCGCTAAGAAAACGATATTCGGCGAAAAAGTTGGCAAGTCCGATTTTATCGTCGGCTTTGTCGATATCTTTTGGGCTATGGTCGGCGCTGCCAAAAACATGGTCACCGTCGCCGTTGCCACCGCGCTAGCGGGCATCATCATCGGTTCGATCTCGCTTACCGGGCTAGGACAGGTTCTTTCGGAGCTCGTGGAGGCGGTCGCTGGAAATAGCATAGTGCTGATACTTCTGATGACTGCGATAATGAGCCTGATTTTGGGCATGGGGCTTCCTACGACGGCGAATTATATCGTCGTTTCGAGCCTTATTGCGCCGGTGATTTTAATACTGGCCGGCAAAAACGGCTTTTTGATCCCTGCGATTGCGGTGCATCTTTTCGTATTTTATTTCGGAATTTTAGCCGATGATACCCCGCCTGTGGGCATCGCCGCATACGCCGCCGCGGGCATTGCTAAAGCAAATCCGGTAATCGTAGGACTTCAGGGCTTCATTTACGATCTACGCACGGCGGTGCTTCCGTTTGCGTTCTTTTTCAACAACAAGCTGCTTTTGATCCAAAGCGTCAGCAACCCGACGGATTCAAAAAGCATCGTTTGGATCGGCGATCCGCTGCAAATCGCGCTGATTTTTGCCACAGCGATCGTGGGTATGTTTGCCTTCAGCTCCTCGCTTCAGGGTTGGTTCGTAACCAAGTGCAACCCGGTAGAGCGCCTGCTATTGCTGCTCGTAACGCCGCTGATGCTGGTGCCTAATATCTGCGCGAAATTTATTGAGTTTGTCCCGAGCGAATACGCAAGCTACGGCATCGGCGCTGCGATCTACGCGCTGATCTTTGCTAAACAGTGGGTTTTAAGACCTAAAGACTCAGATGGTACGCACGCCGAAAATAGCGCGCCTGCGGCGTAAAATCAAATTTGATCCCGCTAAATTTTAAGATAAATTTGCGGGGTCTTATTAAATTTTATCCTCTTGCACCAGGATTTTAAATTTGAATCGACTCTTTGTTCTAAATTTAAATCCGCCTATATAAACTACCCAAAATTTTAAATTGCGCCGAAGCGATTATGCCCCTTAGTAAGATAAATTTATTCATACGAAGCTACTGTGCTAAAAAACATCGCATATTAATCCTATTAGTCTATAATTATCGCAAGCCACAGGATACGCGAAATCAATAGAGCAAAATACGTTTTTGCCTTGCCGCTTGAAATGCCTTCGATGGTTTAAATATACACGTCCACAAAAGCTAAAATGATTCTTAAAGCAGATAAAATCAAAAACTGTGCAAAATTTCTCCAAAATAACTTGATGAGTAAGGATTAGCGTCACAAAATTTTACTTATTTAGAGTGATTCCTTGATTATATGTTATACTTTATTTAAAATAATTTTTATAAAAATATCGATGAAATGGGGAATTATTAGTCAAATTTAATTCTATAAAAATACTTTAATAATTAATATTAAATTTATCCGCTTTGAGTTATAATCCGCGATTAAATTTCAAAATAGAGGAACAAAAATGCAAAAAGATATGTATTTTAAAAAGGCGAAATTTATCGCATTATCTATATGCGCGAGCGTTTCGATTTTATGCGGCGTCGAAGGCTCACACCTAAGCAGTGACGCAAATAGCACGAATCTTGGCGAGATCGTAGTAAGCGCGAGCGGCTTTCGCCAAGATATCAGGCAGGCGCCGGCCTCCATCTCCACCTTGGATAATAAAGAGATATCAAGCGGCAGCTTCACTTCGCTGCACGATATCGCGAATAAAATGCCGGGCGTCAGCGTTATCGCAGGCGACGACGGCCCGGCAAGCGGGATATCCATCAGAGGAATGGAAAGCTCTCAAACCCTTGTGCTTATCGACGGCAAACGCGTAAGTTCCGCGGCGGCGAACCCAAAAGGCGGAGCGGGCGATATGAACTCAAATTTTATCCCGCCCGCAGGAGCGATAGAGCGTATCGAGGTTATTAGAGGACCTATGAGCTCGCTTTACGGAAGCGATGCGGTAGGCGGTGTGATAAATATCATTACGAAAAAGAATTTTTCTAAATTTAGCGGAAGTGCTGCTATATCTACAACTATCCAAGATCACGAGGGTATCGGAGACGGCAAGATGGGCGAAGCCTACGTCAATATTCCCTTCGGGCAGTATGCGGCGCTTCAGCTGTGGGGATATAAGAAACTGCGCGACGAGGATGGCTATAAGGGAGGCTATCAGAAGAGTGATAAATCGGATTCTAACGCCAAACTTTGGCTAACGCCGGATGAAAATAATAAATTTTACTTTCAAACCGGAAGGCAAAATCACGATTATTCAAGGACTCTTGGTAAAACCGCCGTTTATCCCAACGCGCGTGGATTAAATCACTATAAATATAAAAGAGAAAATCACGGCGTCGGATATTTGGGTGAGTTTGAGAGCTTAAGTGCTGATATAAGTTATTTTTGGGATAAGACTCGCCGTACGAGCATTTTTGATAGCCTTTCTCCCGCAATCGTAAAAAATAGAAATTTTAATTCCAAATTTACGACTTATCTCGGTATAAATACGCTTACCTTCGGCTATGATTTTAGCAAACAGGATGTGCAAACGACTTTCATCGTTTCAAACGCGAGCAGGCAAAATTTACGCTCTCCGCAGCGATTTTCTATGAACGAGCATGCGGGATTTTTAGAGGACGAGATTGAAATTTTGGAAAATACGCTATTTTTGACGCTCGGCGGCAGACTCACGCACAACGAATACTTCGGCAACCACTTTTCTCCTAGAGCCTACGCGACGTTTAATATAGGCGACACTTGGGCGATCAAAGGCGGCGTTGCGACCGGGTATAAAACTCCCGACGTCAATCAAATTTCGCCTGAAGTAGGCACGATTCAGGGCGGCTGGAGGATTATAGATTTCGGTAACAAGGATTTAAAGCCCGAGAAAAGCACGACCTACGAGATCGGGCTTTATTACGACAATGCAGACGATCTGCGCGGCAATATTACGCTATTTAAAAACGACTTCAAAGATAAAATTTTAGATACCGATGGCAGCAATATCAATAGGATTCCCGCTTACGGAGGCTGCGCCGGCGCACCGAGCGTTAATTGCCCGGGTTGGGGAACGTATTTTAATATAGAAGGAGCCGAGGTTTACGGCGTTGAGCTGAGTGGCGATTACGATATTACTAAGAGGCTAAATTTCAAGGCGAACTACACCTATAGCCACTCCGAGATCGAAACCGGGGATCCTACGATCTATACGCCAAACGGCGCCGTTAAATTTAGCCAAACCAATCTTAGTAGGCTGGATGGCAAATCCCTGACCGCTACTCCGAAGCATGCCGCACATGCGACGCTTAGCTATAGGCCTATCGCTCCGCTTTCTACCTTTATCGGTCTTAATTACGAAAGCGAGCTTACAAGCGTGCAATTCGGTCCGGGCAATAGGGTTAGCAAAAACGACAAAAAGCTTTTTACTACGGATTTGGGCGCACAATACGATTTAAACGATAATCTGAGCCTAAATTTAACCGCTTACAATATCTTTGATAACGTCCGATACGACGAGGGTCTCGCAGACGACGGCAATTACTATTGGTACCCCGAGGAAGGCAGGAGGTTTTGGTTTAAGGTAAACGCTAAATGGTAAGCCTAAAAAACTTCCTTGTGATATTCGACGCACTCTTTTTAGTATGCTTATTCGCTTGCGATCTGAGGGCAAAACCGCCGCAAAAGATTGAGCAGGCAAGTGGAGTTGCGCGCGAAATGTTTAACGTGAGCGATTTTATTCTAAAAAGCAAGAGCGGCGAAAAATATAAAATTTTTATAGCTCGCCAAAAAAATGTCGCTCGCTACGATAGGGTAGTTTTTATGGTTGATGCGAACGCGCAAGTTGCTATGCTTTTAAACTCTTATGCGCAAATTTATGCGAATGGCGCAAAGCAAAACGCAAAAGCGGTGCCGAAATTAAGCAAAACCGTCCTTATAGTAGGCATCGGATACGACAGCCCGCTAGCGTATGATATTAAGCGTCGCACGAGAGATTTAACGCCCGCGGCGAGCGGCGAAGAATATGCAAACGGCGGCGGCGCGGCAGAATTTTACGATTTCGTAAAAGATGAACTATTTCCGCTCGTGGAGAAAAAATACTCTACGGCAAAAAGCGATAAAATTTACTTCGGACATTCTTTTGGCGGGCTATTCGGGATTTATGCTTTGCTGCGCGACGATGGGATTTTCGACGAGTTTTTTATCGCCTCGCCTTCGTTGTGGTGGGGTGAATCACAGCTGATCAGAGATGCCCTAGACGAGGGAAAGCTTAGATCAAATTTAAAAGCGAAATTCATAATGCTCGTTGCCGGCTCGCGTGAAATACGTAAAGGAAAAACCGATAAAGCGGGAATTTTAAAAGTAGCCGATCTAGCTGAAATTTTAAAAGCACGGGGGTTTTCTTGCGAGTTTAGGCTCTACGAAGGCGCTTCGCACGGCGAAGTAATCCCATTGGCTTTGCGAGATTTAGCGCTATTTACGCAAAGATAATCTTCTATTTAGCCGATAAAGCCTTAATCTAAACCCGGCTCGTTTATATTTGCAAGCGTAGGACCGAGCGGCGCGGGCTCGCTGATCGCGCCGAAACGCGTCGCCGGATTTAAGAAATTAAATTTTAAAGCCCTTTTGGCTAGTATCGCACAAATTTAAAGGATGGAAAATGCAAAGTTTCAAATGGCAAATTTCAAAGCGGCTCAAGCAGGCGATGCGCGAGCGAGATATCGATAATCTCACGCTCGTGCGCCGCACGGACGAGCTGTATTCGCGCGCACACCCGGGCCACGACGAGGATATGCGAGCCGAAGTTTACACCGTCTTGGACGAATACGCGCCCAACGTCGATATCGAAATTTTCGATCTAGTCTGCAAGGTGCTAAGCGTTAAAATCGAGCTAGGCTAAGCTTTGCGCGGGATTTGCCTGCGCTTTTTGCTCGGGTGGCGGCGCTAAATCGGTTTTTGAAATTTTATTTAATTTGGCTTTGCACTGCGACGCTGATCGCACTACGAGCCGCGGCCGCTCCCAGCCTTTAAAATACGCAGCGCATGGCATTCGCGCCGCACTTGTCATTTGCTACACGTGGATTTCGAGCCAGCTAAAACGA
Source organism: uncultured Campylobacter sp. (assembly GCF_937997595.1). Lineage (GTDB taxonomy): Bacteria > Campylobacterota > Campylobacteria > Campylobacterales > Campylobacteraceae > Campylobacter_B. The sequence goes on from NZ_CALKTS010000118.1 coordinate 11,028, forward strand.
GCCGTCGCTCATACGACCGCGCCCGCCGCAAAATTTGCTAGCGGCGTGTCTTACGCGGTATTAAATTTTAACGGCATCGTAAAATTTAGTAGCGACAGCATCCATATCCGCGAGACGCGGATCGTGAAATTTAAACTCGAGCGGCGCGGACTTCGTAATTTAAGCACTCGCTTGCCCGTTCTTTAAAATTAAGCGCGCTTATTTAGCCACCAAAATTTAACTCAAATTTAAACGCTCTCTCGCAGGAATTTTAAAATTTACCGCACGATTGCATCAGCTCACACAGCTTCCACACGACTCGTACTACCCAATGTGCGCCTGGCTACTCCACGCGATGTGTTTTTGCGCCGTGAAGTTGGGAGCAGAGTTCGGCGTAGAATTGTGTATAAAATTTCATTCACGCAGCTGGCTCGCAGATAGCTTAATCGGCGGCTCCAAATTTTAAATTCCAATCAAAATTCACTCAAGCGGCGACAAATTAGCGATTAAAATTTGAAATTTTAGAAGTGAAATCCCGCGCTCCTGCTTGCGATCAAAATTTTAAATTTTGCCGCAAAATTTCGCCCAAACCTAGCAAGATTAATATCTATTTTAACTGCAAAGTGCTAAATTTAGCGCTAAATTTTAATCCGAGGTAAGCTTTGAACTACTTAATCCAATTTAGCGTGATTTTAGGAATATCTTTTGTTGCGGAGATTTTGGCGGCGCTCGTGCCTGTGCCGATCCCCGCTAGCATCTACGGACTAGTCATTATGCTTTTAGCCCTGATCTTTAAACTCATCAAAGTATCGCAGATCAGAGAAACCGTGTCGTTTTTTATGCAGATTATGCCAGTGATCTTCATCCCGGCGGGCGCTGCGATCATCATCGCAGGCGACGCGCTACGCCAGCATCTTTTCGCAATCATCGCGATTACGGCGGTCTCTACGGTAGTAGTCATCGGTGCAAGTGGCGCAGTAACGCAGATCTTTTATAAAATCGCCCTCGCCCGCGTTAAGCGCAGGCTCTACGCAGCCGCGCACGAACAAGACGGCGCAAATACAAAGGGCGTGGATGCAAAGCTGGAGCGCGAAATTTTATCCGGAGACGACAAAAAATGAGAGAAATTTTAATGAACTCCGCTTTTTTCGGCGTGTTTTTGTGCCTGGGCTCGTTTGAGCTGGGGCTTTATCTAAAAAAGCGCTTTAAGTTAACGATTTTCAATCCGCTTCTAATCGGTATCGTGCTTACCGTCTGCGTGCTTTTACTCTTTAAAATTCCATACGAAAAATTTAACGCCAGCGCCTCACACATTAGCTTTTTCTTAACGCCGATTACCGTCTGTCTAGCCGTGCCGCTATACGAGCAGCTGGCGCTTTTGCGAAGTAATTTTTTAGCTATTTTTGCAGGACTGATTTCGGGTATGATCGCAGGACTAGGCAGCATCTACGCGATGTCGGTGATATTTGGGCTAAATCACACAATGTATGTCACGCTACTACCGAAATCCGTCACAGCGCCGATCGGTATGGGTATCAGCGAAAGCTTAGGCGGTATCGTGACACTAACGGTGGCCTGCATCATCGCTACGGGCATCATCGGTAGCGTATTTGGCGAGGCGCTACTTAAAATTTTTGGCATCAAAAAGGCGATGGCAAAAGGTATCGCCCTAGGCTGCGCGAGCCATGCGATGGGAACGGCGCGCGCTCTTGAGATCGGTGACGTAGAGGGCGCGATGGCGTCTTTAGCAATGGCAGTTACGGGACTTCTTACCGTCATCGGTGCCGGTATTTTTGCACATTTCATCTAAGGAGAAAATATGATAATCTCGATCGCTAGACAAACGGGCGCAGGCGGGCGCGAAACCGCGCGCAAACTAGCCGAGCGCTTAGGCTACACCTATCTAGCCAAGGCGGATCTGCTCCGCAAAGCAGACGAGCTTGGTTGCTTCGAGCAGATGTATGAGTTCTACAACGAAATGCCCGTAAATACGCTACTTCAGGCAATATCGCACAACGAGCTAGCCAATGAGCAAAAGCGCGATCGCATCGTAGCAATCTACGAGAAGATCGTCTCGGGCGGCAACGTTATAGTGCTTGGGCGCTGCGCCGGGTTTTTCTTGCGCGGACATCCGGATCTGCTGACGGTATTTTTGCGCGCGAGCGATGAGTTTAAGCTTGCCAGATTAGAAAAAGAGGGTCATGCCGACGCGCGCGAGTATATGGAAAACAGCGACGCGGGCAGGATGAGCTTTCATCAATACTACACCAACCAAGTCTGGGGCGCGTCCGCAAACTACAATATCTGCATCGACACATCGTATTGCGGCATCGATAATGCGGTAAATATCATCGAGTATCTAGTCAAACATCACATTGAAAAGTGATTTGCGCCTAAGAGCACAAAAGTGGAATTTATCTTTTCGAAGATGAATTCCGCTTTATCTCGCAAACCCGCCCTATTTCTATCGTAATTTAAAATTTACATCCCTTTCAGCTTGAATTCCATTTGTAAATAACGCATTTTAGGTGTATTAAAGCCTCGAATTCAATGCGGCACTAAATTTAAATCACGCTTACTCACCGAAAATCAGTAAAATTTAGCTAAAATTTGATGAAATTTAAATCCAAATTTAAGGAGATAAGATGCAAAGCAAAGCCCATCTATGCCCAAAATGCGGCGAAAACACGATATATTTCGACGG
>NZ_CALKTS010000119.1 GCF_937997595.1 uncultured Campylobacter sp.
GAGTGCTGCGGCCGCCGCCCCAAACTTCGGCGCCTTCTAAAAAATATATCCGCTCGCCGCTTTGAAACACGCTGCCGCTAAGCGCACGGATCTCGCCCGCAAAGAGATTGTCTGCCGCGCGCTTTTGCTTTCCGTCGTTCTCGTCGAAATAATAGATGCCGCCAGGGGAGGCAAAAAGCAGATGATTTGAATGCGCAAGCTGTCTATTTAGCGGAGTATAGGGCGCGGCAGCGGGGTCAAATTTTAAATCGTTCGCAAAAACGTCGCCACCTTTCGCATCCCACAAAAAATAGTCCAACCGCTGCCTCAAAAGTTCGTAATGCCCGCCGTTATCCCGCGCGTCAAGGCGGAGGTTTTTAAAATACACGTTCGCGCCGTCCGCGGCATAAACGCCGCTAGCGCGCCCGTCGCTTCCCTCTATCCGGCGTAAGCTCGCGGCATCGGCGCCGGGCAAAACCTCTCCCTTATAAAACGCGCGAGAGCCCTCCGCAGCGTAATATACGCCCGCGATTTGGCGCAGATCCGTAGCGTCCATTCGCTTAAATTTATAAACGTAACTTTGCGGCTTGGGCGCATCCCAAAAAATATGCGCCAAGGTTTGATAAGTAAGCTTAAACGCCCCCAGCGCGTCATTAGGCACCGCCTCGCCGTCGCAAAAGTAGCTAACTCGCCCATCGCTTACGTATCCAAACGCCACGGCTTTCGTGCGCGCGGGCTCCAGCTCGCTCATCGCGATGTTTCCGCAATATACGGCGTTTTTATCCGCCGCGACGTTGGAGCGGTAGCCGGAGCTGAAATCCAAAACCCGAAAGCTCACCGCATCCGCGTCCGGTATCGCAAAATAGCCCGCGCCCACCACGAGAGCGTAAATTTCATCTCCTTTTTTGTAAAAATCGCTGTATTTGATCTGCTCATCGTCCCGCGGCGAATAGTCGTCGCTGGAATTTATAACCGCCTCTAGAATAAGCACGCTAAAAGCCGCGAACGCAAACGTTATACCAAGCGCGATCTTGCGCCAAAGCGGCATGCCCCGAGGCGAGTCTCGCACCGGTTTACGATCTGCTTCTGCCTTGCGCGCCCTAGCTTTGCGCTTCTTTTGCGCGCGCTCATCCTTTGGCTCTTGCGTAAAATCTTCATACATCTTTTACCTCAAATTTAATCTCGCCGCAGATTGCGCGGCACTTGAAATTGTACAAAAGCGCGGCTAAATTTATGAAATTTAACGCTACGGACAAATTCTAATTCAACTCTTTGCAACGCTAATTTATTTTGCGAATACCACAAAATCTCTGGCAAATTTTAATTCAAATCGCTTCGTAGCCGCACGGAATCGGCGCCGTAACGCTTGCAAACACAAAATCCTCATCGTCCGTATTTTTCATACCGTGGCACTCTCCGCTTTTGGAAATGATTAGATCGCCCGCGCAGATCGGCACCTCCTCGCCCTTGCTCGGATAAAACACGCCGCGTCCGCTTAAGCAGATCCACACGTCATCGCCACCGGGGTGAATATGCGGCGCTACGACCTGGCCGCGTTTGACGATCCAAACCGCGCCGCAAGTGGCCTCTGTAGTAAAAAATGTCGTTTTTACGGCTCGCTCGTCGCTACAAATAGCATCTTTTATATGAAAAATTCTTTGCATTTTCTCTCCTTTAAGTTCACCGCATCCGGTGCGGTTTCGGCGGAATTTTAGCATTCTTTTCGTGCAGCGAAAGTGAAATTTCAAGCGCCAAACTCGCAACGTAACCTTAAATAAAAATTTTAAATTCACATTTTATTGTGCGATTTTTTTGGAGGATTGAAGATCGCATCTAAAAGTAAGAAGGCGCATAAGCATAGTATTTGCGGATAGAATTTAGGCTTTAATTTAAGACGAAATTTTAAAAATTCTTATAAATTTAAAGCCGACCTACGAGATAAATTTATTAAATTTGATATGAGCTTTGCTTGCGCGCTTTTGCCACCCAGCTTAAAGCCCAATCGTAGCTTTTATCAAAAACCTCGCGTGGCGCAGACTTTACGGCAAGCGCCAAGTCGGTTTATAAAGCTAAATCGGCTTATAAATAGATGCTACTACCTCCGGCTTGTTTTAGCAGATACGCATTTTGTGCCTCGAATTTTTGCACATTTTACGATAATATTTTATGGTGCGTTATACACTGATCGCGGAACAAGCGGTGCCCAAAGAGATAGTGCTAGAATTTTGCGCTATCTCTTAAATTTCAAAACTATTTTATCTTGCTTGGATCCAGTGCGATCTCGTCGTTTTTGATCACGCCGATACCCTTATTTAGCACGTTTTGTGCGATCTGTTTAGCTTCTGCAAGCGAGTGCATCGCGAAGGTGCCGCACTGAAATTTATTCAGCTCGGGGATCTCTGCTTGAGAGTCCACGCCCAAAATATCCTTCATACTCGCGCTCCACGCCGCCGCAACGGCGCTCTCGCTAGGCGCGCCGATCACGCTCATATAAAAGCCCGTGCGGCATCCCATCGGCGAGATGTCGATGATCTCGACGTCCGCGCTATTTAGGTGCTCGCGCATGAAGCCCGCGAAAAGATGCTCCAGCGTGTGGGTGCCGCGCTCGCTCATGATCTCTAAATTCGGACGGCAAAATCGCAAATCATAGACGCTAATTTTATCGCCGCTTTTGGTGCGCATGCTCTTTGCGAGCCGCACGCCAGGGGCATTCATGCGGGTATGATCGACCTTAAAACTATCTAACAATGGCATATTTTCTCCTTAAATTCAGATTGTGGCGATTTTAACATAAAATTCCGCACTTTCAGGCGCACAGACAAAATTTTAGTTACAATTACGTTTATTTTAAGGAGAATTAATGCCCTACATAAACGTCAAAATCACCAAAGAGCGCGGCGGTCTAAGTCGCGAAGAAAAAGCAAGGCTGGTCAAAAACCTCACGGACGCCCTCGTAGCCGTGCTGGGTAGGGGCGAGAAAACTACGGTCGTGACGATAGATGAAATATCCACTGACGACTACGCGATCGGCGGACGGCTAGTAAGCGAAATCAGAGAGCGATGGAGCTAAGCTCGCGCGCCAGGCTAAATTTGAAAAGCTAAATTTTAGAATTTTAAAATTTTCAAGCGAAATTTTACGCGGCAGGCTCCGCTTCTAAGGGAGTAAAATTTGCGACAATCCCCGCTTGCAAGATGAAATTTTACGCTAAATTCCATGCTGTAAAATTCAAAAAACCAACCGAGCGGAAATTTTAAAGCGGATCTAATGGTGAAATTCTTTGAAAAATAGACAAGATAGAATTTATGCAAGTTTTAAAATTTTACCAGATAAATTTTAAGCCTTGCAGGTTTAAAATTTCGCAAAATATAAATAGACGATATTCTTAGCGAGCTAGCGTTCCCAAATTAGTTTTTTGCCGAAAGTTAGAGTATTATCGGTCATTTTCATCCAATCGATTCTAATCGTAAAAAAATCGGTCTCCATCGCGCGCGCAAACGGGAAGCGCTTAAGATATAGCGAGGTTTCGCGCTCATCCGCGCTACGGATATGACCGCAAATCTGCACGCCTTTAATCCTGCCTACAAATTTCGTATCCAGCGCAACCGTAGCCGCAACTCCGCGGTTGGCAAAGACTGCTTTGATATGCTCGGAGTCGCTCGCGCTTGCGATGATGAGCTCCTTATTTTGCGGATCGTAGGCATAAAATGCACTGCAGCAATATGGCAGATTATTGCGCAAAACTCCGAGAGATAGGAGTTTCATCCTGCCTAAAAACTCGTCGAATTTATCTTGAGCGGCACACATTTTAAGCCTCCTTTTTGCTAAATTATACAATGATTTTCTTTTATTAGCTATAATCGCGAGCCAAAATTAGGAGAATTTTTATGGAAAATTATAAAAAAGTAAAAGAGATGTTTTTGATGCAGCAAGCCCTAAACGACGAAACAAATGGCGTGGGCTGGGAGGACGGCTATACAAAAAACGGCAAACTTATCAACTGGAAGCGCTGCATTTATATGGAATGCGCAGAGCTTATCGATAGCTTTGCGTGGAAGCATTGGAAAAATATCTCTGCAGCGCCGGACGTGAATAATATCGTCATCGAGATCGTTGATATTTGGCACTTCGTGATGAGCTATATTTTAGAGCAATATTACGGCGGCAAAGACATCGATCACATCGTAAGCGACGTCACAGCAGTAAGCGGATTTGCGGAGTTTAGCTCCTACGCCTACGACGTGCGCGAATACAGCATCTACGAAATCGTAAACGACATCGAGCTCATAATCCACGAAACGAGCGGCTTTGAGCTGCAAATCGGCGAGCTGCTGACCGATTTTTTTCGCGTCGCGATTAAATGCGGAGTGAGCTTAGACATACTTTTTGCCAAATATATCGGCAAAAACGTGCTAAATAAATTCCGCCAAAATAACGGCTACAAAGAAGGCGGCTACCGCAAAATCTGGGGAGACCTTGAAGATAACGAGGTGCTAATCGAGGTACTATCAAAAGGCACAGTAAGCGCAAACGAAATTTACGAGCAATTGCAAAAGATCTACGACGCGACGAAGTGAAGTCTGGATTTGCGCGCGAGATTTCCCTTTGAAATTTTGAAATTTCATCTATAAAATTTAGGCAGGCAAATTTTAAAAAAGGGCTTTGGTTTGGAATTCTGCAATTTTGAGCCTGAAATTTTACGCAGTGCCAGCTCATTTATAAGAGGCAAAATTCCGCGTAGCAAACAAATAAATATTCGCAACAGGTAAAAAACATAGCTAGATCTGGCCTCTTTTTTACACACGATAAACGAGCAGATTAAACGCAGGCAAGCGATCAAAGCATAAATTTCGTATTATAAAGCGGGATGAGCCGACTAAAGCAAGAGATTGCGCCAAGCGAGCGGATTAATGAGGCGCTTTCGTACGGTAGCCAAATTGCTCAGCTCAAATTCCGTCGCAAAAGTCGCTAAAATAACGCAAATAGGAGCATATATGGGTAGAATTTTTAATTTGGCAAAGCAGGATTTTTTTACGCGCAAGTTCATTTTGCTCTCGCTATTGCCGCTTGTGTGCTCGCTCATAATCTTAGGTACGCTCGCATTTTTCGGCGGCAAAGAGCTTTTTGACGCGCTTTCGCAGGGCGCGCAAAGCGGCGATTTTAGCTTCTTGGACGAGCAGCGCTTCCCAATAATTGCAAAAATTCTAAGTTTTGCTGCTACGAAGTGGATTATCGGCGCGATTTTTTCGGTGTTTGCCAGCTTCGCGGTGCTGATGCTTAGCGTGTTTTGCGCGCTTATCATCGCAGCCTTTCTGACACCCGCAGTCACTAAAGAGATCAACGCGCGCCACTACCGCCTAATCCGCGCGGACGAAGCGAGCACGGCGCGAGTGCTAAAGCTGATGAGCGTTGAAATTTTAAAATTTTTAGCGATTTTATTTATCTGTTCGGTGCTTTTGTTCGTGCCGGTAATAAATTTATTCATAATCAACGTGCCGTTTTTTTATATCTATTACAAGCTGGTTCTGATCGACGTCGCTTCAAACGCGTTAAGCGCGAAAAGCTTCGAGCGCTGCTATAAAATGGGCGGCGGATATAAATTTGCCCTAAGCGCTTTTATTTTTTATCTGCTGTGTTTGATCCCGCTGGTAGGATTATTTTTCCAGCTATTTTTCATCATCTTTTTGACGCACATAGTGCTGATAGACGAAAGCGCCCGCAATAAAAATCGCTAAAGATTAACTAAAATCAATGAAAAATTTTGAAATTTTCATAAAATAGTGCGAAATTTTTTAAGAAAGGATTTCTATGAAATCAGGTGATATTTACATTTGCAATATATGTTCGCTCAAAAGCAGCGACGATGAAAACGCGGTCTTTATCAAGGCGCATAAAAACGGTGAGACGGTGCATATCTGCACATCCTGCATGCCTAGCGTCATCCATGGCTCAGGCATGGTCGTAAAAAGCAACTCCGAGATCAAAGAAGAGCTCCAAGACGCTACAAACTAGCTGCTAGCACCACTTGCTGCGGCGCGTTTTAATTTGTTTATTAATCTGCGCGCCGCAAAATTCCAAAATTCCAAAATTCCAAAATTCCAAAATTCCAAAATTCCGTCTGCGAGGTTTTCCGCTAAAATACTGCACAGCAAAATTCCGCGCTTAAAATTATAAAATTTTACGCAATAAATTCTGCACACTAAGCCTATCCCACATAAGAATTTTCGCGTTATAAGCTTGACGCTAAAATTCCTTGAGCTAAAACTAAAATCTGAGAAATTTTAAAATCCATGCAGCCGCTTGATCTCTGCGCTGATCGGCTTTTTTTGGCCTGATTTGGTCACGCTTACGTAGGTTGCGATCGCGCTGGTTACGTGCAGACACTCGCGAAATCCATCCTCGCCCAGTCGTAGCGCTGCGACCTCGATCTGCACGCGGATAGAGGTATTTCCTACGCTTAATACTTTTGCGTAGCAGCTGATGACATCGCCGATAAATACGGGCTGCTTGAAAGTTACCTCCTGCATCGAGATCGTCACGACCCGCTCGGGCGCTATCTCGCGCGCCGCCGTCGCGCCCGCTAAATCGATCTGCGCTAGTATCCAGCCGCCGAAAATATTGCCCGAGCTATTCGTATCCTTAGGCAGCGCTACGACCTTGATGCGCGGCTCGCCGAAATCGTCTAAGTTTAAATCGCTCATTTTTACTCCTTAAATTTAAAAATCTCGCATTTTAACCGCGCAAATTTAACACTTTTTCGATACAATCGGCAAAAATCTATGTCGAAATTTTAAAATTTTAAGCGAGCGTGAGGATGGAATTTTGCTCTCGAAGCAGACACATTCCGCTCGTAAAAAGACGATAAAAACGGCAAAAAGGATACGCGATGAACGATTTTGTAAAACTTAGCGAGATGGCAGCGAGCGCTAAGGCGCGACTAAACGCCCTCTACGACGAGCCGCACGCCGAGCTGATCGCGCGCGGACTGGAGATCTGCGGCTTTGAGTCTGGCGATACCGCGCGCATCGCCGTGCTGCGCCGAATCGTGGGTCTCAAAGAGGATCCGCTACTGCAAGAATTTCGCCGCTTGGGCTACGATGAGGCGCGACAGCGCGAGCTTAAAAGCAAAATGTATGATTTCACGCGCGAAATACACGAGGGCATGCACGCAGCGCTCATCGCCGAAGCGGGCGCGCAGGGGATTTTACAGCCCTTTTATCTAGAGCTTTTAAAGGGTATCCACCGCATCGGGCTCGTGCTAAGCGATATGCAAAAAAGCTGGCAAGCCCTGATCGTCGAAAGCACGAACAAGCGCTTGCAAAAGGAATTTAGCTCGCTTGCGCAGGCGAAGGAATTTTTGCTGCAAGAGGAGCTGTTTATGCGCACGCCTCACGGCGAAATTTGCGAGCGCTGCTACGGCGCGATAGTGCAGCGCGACGGCAAATCCCAAATGGTTCCCTACGCCGTGGCCTTTGCGGATGAGACGGCGAAGCTGCAGAGCGAATTTAGCGATCTTTTGGAGCGTCTGGTAATACTAGCAGAAGATGAGAGCGAGCTAGCTTACGTCGCGTATCTGTCAAAGCTCAAGCAGGCCTTTTGCGAGAGGGACGCCAGCGCGGTGATCGGCGCGTGGCGGGATGCGGAGATTGCGTGGATGGATATAAAAACGCCGCTTCAGATCGGTCATCCGCTTGAGTACTACGAGGATGCCTACACGCACGCAGTCGCGCTGGAATGGGACGTCAGGCTTGCAGGCGCGTATGAGTTTAGCGCGGAGGAATTTAAAGCGCGCGTAAGCGAGAGCTTTGAGCGTGCGTATGAAAAAATCGGCGCGAACAATGCCGTCATGCACTCGCTGGTGCTTTCAAACATCGCCAAAACCCAGCTTTACGTCTGCGCGCCGCTGATCTACTACGGAGCCGATCTTAACGGACTCTTTTCGGCGCAGGTCGTACCCAACGACGAATTCGTAAGCACCAACTGCGGCAAGAAAATTTTCGCCTTCGTAAATTTCGTCTATGAAAGCGCTAAGGCAAAACCTTTTATGCGGCTAAGCAGTCAAATTTTCGACCTTGAGTATCTAAATTTCGGACGCGAAATTTTATTTAAAAAGCCGCAAATTTGGCGCCGCGTCTACGAAATATCGACGATCGGGCATGAGTTCGGGCATATATTTTTCATCGACGCGGACACCGAGGCGCGCATGAACCGCTCGGGGCTTTTTAAGCTCATCGAGGAGTACAAGGCGACCACGGGCGGGCTCGTGAGCTTCTTTTTCCACGAGGAGGAGGAGTTTTGCCTGCCGGTGCTAGATGAGCTGATCCGCCGCGCCGTGGGGCTCATCGCGTGGCAGCAAGTGGAGGAGCTCAAGCCCTACTACTGTGAGGCGTTGATACATCTGAGCTTGCTTTTTGCATCGGGCGTTTTGAAATTCGACGGTATGCGACTGGCGGTTAAATTTGACCGCGCAGGCTATGAGAGCTTTAAGTCTGCGTGCCTGCAAAACTATGAGGAGCTGGCGCGGCTTTATTGCGATAAAAAGGACGCAGCAGAATTTTTATCGCGCTTTGCGGAGCTTAGCGGCGGCGTGTATCTGCCGCGCGAGGCGCAGGTGCGGGAGTTTGTGGAGTTTTACTACTCGCGCTACGAAGCGATCGGCAACGAAACGGACCCTAGCAATGAGCGAGCAAAGTGGCTTTAAAATTTCAGCTAGAAACCGCGTCTAAAAACATGGGAAGCGAGTAAAATTTTGCCGTTAAATTTTCTTAAAATTCTGTTTTAAAATTTTATCGGAGCTTCAGAATACGCATTGAAAAAAATGCATAAATTTAACCCAGGCGTAGCCTGCACCACTTAAAGCGTAGTCGGGGGATGGGTGGGGTTGGGGAGTGACCTCGCAATTCAAGCCCCCTTCCCGCCCCGAGTGAAATAGAAATCACGGTATAAATTTTGCAAGCTGTGAATTTATAGATGAAATTTCATTTTGTAGATTTTTACAAAATTTTATGGATATAGCCTAGCGCTTAGCCGCATTATGCGTGATACTCGTAAGGGAGGGCGCCCGCCTCTACGGCTTTTAAAAATTTTGCTCCGCTCGCGCGACGCTAGCGGTGCGGACTGCGTCCACATTAAATTTCAAAATTCCTCGCCGCAAAATTCTAAATTTAGTAGTAGAATTCCGCATTAGAGAAATTATAAAATTCTACTCGCAGACTATGCGCGCAGTTTTTCGGGATTTCAGAATTCCGTGGAATTTTGAGGGAAAGCATGAGATATTTTAAAAATTTACTCTCCGATTTGCGAAACGGCAGGCTCGCGCTGCACCCGATTTTACTCGCGGCGACGTTTTGCATAGTGAAGTTTTCGTGGCCTAGGCTAATAGGTAGGTACGGAGAGACGCTCGGCAGTTTCATATTTATGGACTTTATTCAATGTGCCTGTTTCGTAGGACTAGGTGCGCATCTTGTCTATGTCGCGGGGCGGGGCGGTAAAAACAGGCAAAGGGGCAGCTGCGAAAACAGCGACTATGAAGGCGCGATACAGCCTCGCGGACTGCGATATTTAGCCGTACTGCGCGCTATCTTATGCACCCTGTGCATCATCGCGTGCGTAGTGGGCTATCTTACCGCGGATATAGACCATCAAAAATTAGGCGTTCTTAATTGGTTTTTTCCGACTGCGTTATTAAGCGCTTTCATATATTTGATTGCGATCTGGATTGTTACGACCGGCTCTGAAGTACTAATTTGGGGTGTTGTCTTCATGATAAGCTACGTGGCTGCTTACTATGCAGTTTTGATGGGTTTTGGGATTGGGCATAGGTATACTACCTATTTTAATTTTTCGTTTATTTTTTGGAAAGGGCTGGAGATAATATTTCCGCTAATTTGGGCGTTTCATTTCAAACGCACCTACAAAAAGCGCCTAGCAGAGGAGATGCGCGAGGCGTAACGGCGAACTAAGCGCAGAATTTTAGTCAAAATTTTGCCGCTAACCGCAGTTTAAAATTAGCGCGAGCGTAGCTCGCCCTTTGAGCGTGCCAGGGGTTGAGGGATTTTAAGGGGGAAGGGGAGCGCCTCGCAAGTAGCGCCCCTTCCCCCTTAAGAGAAAACGCTACCACGCCCCAAATTCTAGAGGCAAATTCTACATAGAGAAATTTTAAATTTATTACAAAATAAAATTCCGTTTAAATTTTAATTCCTGATATATCTTGGGGCGGGAAGGGGGCTTGAATTGCGAGGTCACACCTCTCGCAGAGGGTGGCGCTGCCCCGCAGCACCGCATTGCTCTGCTCGCCCACAAACCCCACCCATCCCCCGACGACGCTTTAAGTGGTGCAGGCTGCGCCTGAGTTAAATTTCAACGTCCATATCCACGGGCTCGATCTGCAACCCGCGCAGATCCGCAAGATGCTGTACCGCAGCGTCCGTCTCGGCATTTTTGGGAAGGACGATGTGAAAGCCGCGATCAAACGCCAAGAAAAAATTCTCCCCGCCCGCAGCGATGCGATTTAGCGAGCGCGCGGCAAATTTCTCGCTTGCGCGCGGCTCGCCTTTTGAAAACGAGATCATCTCGCCGTCCGCGACGAAGCTCATTTCCGTGCTCGAGTCTTGCGCGAGCTTAGCGGCAGAGAGATGTTTTCTTAGCATGCGGCGGTAAAATTTCGGATAAAAAATAAGCCACGCCGCACCTAAAATAACCGACGCGACGCTCGCAATCGGCGCCGTTTTTAAAAGCCCGTCGATGATGATGCCCATGAGCAAGAACTCAAATGGTATGGCGTAAGTGCTGATGAGGCGCTGCTTGTGCGCCTTTTTGCTGTAAAGCAGCATAAATTTATTGAGGTTATCGACATCGTGATTTGTGATTTGCACTTTCATATTTTTCCTTTAATTTTTGCGTAATTGTAGCGAAGCCGCCTTAAATTTGCGTCCGTTAACTTCCGTGAGATAAAATCCCGTTTTTAAAGGAGCGCCCGTGAAATCTCTATTAAAAATCAACGGATTTTTGCCGTTTTTGGCGATTATGTTTATCAACGCAAGCGTCGATCTGGGCCATAAGATCACGATCCAAAACGTCCTTGTTAAAAGCGCCGATTCAGGCGCTCTCATCGCCCTTACCTCCCTTGTAAATTTGCTGATTTTGCTGCCTTACGTATTTCTTTTTAGCGCCAGCGGCTATCTCAACGACAAATTCTCGCGTACCCGCATTACGCGGATCTGTGCGAAACTCGGCGTCGCGCTTACCGCGCTCATTACGCTAGGTTATGCGTGCGGGTGGTTTTATTTCGCGTTTTTTATGACGATCCTGCTTGCGGCGCAAAGCGCGATCTACTCGCCCGCCAAATACGGCCTGATTAAAAAAATCGTCGGCGCGAAAAATTTAGGCGCAGCAAACGGCCTCGTGCAGGCTCTTACCATCATTGCGATTCTGCTTTCATCTCTTGTTTTTTCGGTAATTTTCGAGCTGTTTGCAGCCCGCAGCAGCGACGCGGGCGAGCTGATGAGCTCGGTTTGGTTCATCGGCGTGCTTTTGGTCGCGGGCTCCGCGCTTGAAACATACTACTCGTATAAAATTCCATTCTTCGACGCCGCGCAGCCGCAAGCGGAATTTAACAAAGACGACTATCTTAAGCTTCGCTATCTAAGGCAAAATTTAAATTTTGTGCTAAAAGACAAAAACGTCCTGCTCTGTACGCTGGGACTTGCGATGTTTTGGGCGGTCTCACAGCTCGTGATCGCGACCTTCCCCGCTCACTACAAGAGCCTTAGCGGCAGCGACAACGTAATGGTGATCCAGGTGATCTTGGCGCTTAGTGCGATCGGAATCGCGTTAGGTTCGATCTTTGCGGGCAGCTACTGCAAAAAACATATCGAGCTCGGCATCGTGCCGTTCGGCGCATTCGGGCTTGCGCTCGCGCTAATGGTGCTAGCCAACGCGCACTCCGTATTTTGGCTCGGCACGGCATCGTTTTTCTTCGGATTTAGCGGCGGAATTTTTATCGTGCCACTCAACGCCGTAATTCAGTTTTTCACCGCCGATGAACGCATGGGGCGGGTACTCGCGGGCTCAAATTTCATCCAAAATATCTTTATGGTGCTGTTTTTGCTCATCGCCATCATCTTGGTGCATTTTGCGGTCGCCAGCGGCGAAATTTTCGTTATGGCGGCGCTATGCGTACTTATCTGCGGGATCTTCGGCGCGAAATATCTGCCGCAGCTTTTCGTTAGAATTTTACTCATTCCGTTTATGAAATTTGGCTACCAAGTCCACGTAGACGGCATCGAAAACATCCCGCAAAAAGGCGGCGTGCTACTTTTAGGCAACCATATCAGCTGGATCGATTGGGCGGTGGTGCAGCTTGCCTGCCCGCGCGGGGTGCGCTTCGTGATGCATCGCAGCTACTACGATCTGTGGTATTTGAAGTGGTTTTTTAAAATTTTCCGCGTCATTCCGATCGGAGCGGGCGTGAGCAAAAGCGCGATCGAAAGCATCCGCGAGGCGCTGAATGCTGGTGAAGTAGTGGGGCTCTTCCCCGAAGGTCACATCAGCTACAACGGTCGCATAGACGAGTTTCAGGGCGGATTTGAGCTCGCCGCACACGATACGAATTCCGTAATCGTGCCTTTTTATATCAGGGGGCTTTGGGGATCGACATTTTCGCGCGCCAGCGAGCATTATAAAAGAACGATTTCGCAAAGCGGTAAAAACGCGCTTCGCGTAAGCTTCGGCGCGCCGATCGAGGCAAATTCCAAGGCGCACGAGGTAAAGCGCGCGGTAACGGAGCTATCGTTTTTCAGCTGGGGCAAATACCTCGCAAGCCTAAAGCCGATTGCTTACAACTGGCTAAATCAAGCCAAAAGATCGCCTTTTAAGCGCGTGGCGGTCGATAGTACGGGAGCAAGTTTCACAAATTTAGCGATGATGAGCGCCGTTTTGATACTTCGCAAAAGACTAAAAAGCCGCATAAGCAGCGAGGAAAACGTCGGTATCATTTTGCCTAGCTCGGTCATCGCAAGCGCCGTAAATTTAACGCTTTTTGCGATGGGCAAAACGAGCGTAAATTTAAACTACACCCTAAGCGAAGAAAATTTAATCTACTGCGCGGATAAAGCAAACATCCGCACGATCATCAGCTCGCGCAAATTCGTAGAAAAGCTCAAATCAAAGGGCTTTGAGCTGGAAAGCTCGATCGGCGATCGGCTCGTGTATCTCGAAGATTTAAGCGCGGGTACCTCTAAAAACGAGCGCATAGCCTGCGCGCTAAAATCGCTGCTAATGCCTAAAATTTTATTTCGCGCGCTGTATTTTAAGCCGCACGCGATAGATGACGTAGCTACGATTTTATTTAGCAGCGGCAGCGAGGGAAAGCCCAAAGGCGTGGTTCTGACGCATAAAAATATAATGGCGAACGTCCGTCAAATTTCGGAGCTCATAAACGCCACCGAGCACGACGCGATTTTAGCGTCGCTGCCGATCTTTCACTGCTTCGGGCTTACCGTAACGACGCTATTTCCGCTAAACGACGGAATTTTAAGCATCCACGTTCCCGATCCTACGGACGCCTTTAGTGTCGGCAAGATGAGCGCAAAATACGGCGCTACGATAATGTTCGGCACGTCAACGTTTTTTAGGCTCTACACCAAAAACAAAAGGCTCAATCCGCTTATGCTAGCAAGCATCCGCCTGGCGATTGCGGGCGCAGAGAAGCTAAATGAAAACGTCCGAAAGGAATTTAAGATAAAATTCGGAATCGAAATTTACGAGGGCTACGGCACGACCGAGACTGCGCCGGTGGTGAGCGTAAATACGCCGAACGTCCTCGAACCCGATTTTTTCAAAGAGCTTCACTTCAACCGCGAAAAGAGCGTCGGCTTGCCGCTTGCGGGCACGGTCATAAAAATCACCGATCCCGCCTCGCTTCAGCCGCTATCAAACGGGCAGGAGGGACTTATCTTAATCGGCGGACATCAGGTTATGAAGGAATACTACGATGAGCCGGCAAAAACCGCCGAAGCGATCGCGCAAATAAACGACGTGCGCTACTACAAAAGCGGCGACATCGGCTATATCGACGACGACGGGTTTTTGTTTATCACCGATCGCCTTTCGCGCTTTGCCAAAATCGGCGGCGAGATGATTAGCCTGGGCGCGGTAGAAAGTGCCGTGGGCGAAATTTTAGGCGAGAGCGCGATCTATTCGTGCGTGAATCTAAAAGACGAGAAAAAGGGCGAAAAGATCGCTCTGCTTTACGTGGGCGAGGCGAGCGAGGATGAAATTTCGCGCCGCCTGAAGGACTCCGCGCTGGCGCCGATAATGCAGCCAAGCGTCGTGAAAAAGGTCGAGCAAATCCCGGTGCTCGGCAGCGGCAAGGTAAATCTCAAAGCGGTAAAGGATCTGGCGATAGAGCTAGGGCTGTAAATCTCAAGCTTTTAAATTTGCGCCCTAGATTTTAAATTTACGCCTCGTAGCGCTATTCGCGCGGGATAGTACAAAGAGGATAAGCCCTCTAAATTTTAAATTTATGCCTTGTCGCGCCGCATAGTTTTGCGGTTTTTCGCTCCTAGCGGCGGGCGATCTCGCGGGATTATGCTGCCGTTTTTGAGAACGAGAGCCGCGCGCGATTGCGGCGTTAAATTTATGCTAAATTTTGCAGAGGTGAGCTGCTACTGATCCTACGATTTTTCGCGGTCACGGTGCCAAATATGCTAAATTTTGCTAGCAGACGGCAGCCGCTCGCTGCGCGGATAGATAAAATTCCTGTATCAGGCGCCCGGCGAAATTTCACAGCGGAGCTGCGGAAAGAATTTTAACGGCATGCGTGCGAAAAGAAATTTCAATAGCGTATGGCGAGAAATTTTAGCGACATTGCCTCCCGTTTCGCTTTTTATAAAATTTACAAATTTTATCTCCCGAGCGTGCGCCGATTACGCCGATGAAGTTTATAAATCCGCTTGCGCTATGCAAACTCTCGGCTTCATTCTTCCGCCGTCACAGAGGCTAAATTTTTTCTAATCACGCTACGTGCGCCTCCAAGCAGGTCTGTATTTACATGAGCGCAAAAGTATCCAGCAGCTCTAAATTTAAAAGATAAATTTCATTCGTGCAGATTAAAATTTTAAAATTTCAAAGCCCAATCTGTTTAAATTTAACCGAAGTCAGCAGAGCTAAATTTTAAAAAGGTCTAAGCTTTAATGATTTTAAAAAAGATGAAAGTGCCGCGAAGCGCACGCTTCGCGGCAAATTTAAAGGAGGACTATTTAAAAGATGGAGCGATCTGCGCTACCCACGCCTCAATGCGGCTCTCGGTGAGGTCGCTTTGATTGTCATTATCTAGCGCGAGGCCAACGAATTTGCCGTCCACTACGGCCTTGCTCTCGTCAAACTCATATCCGTCGGTAGGCACTGCGCCTACGATATTTGCACCCGCTTTTTTGAAGTTGTCGTATAGCTCGCGCATTGCGTTGCAGTAGGCGTCGCTGTAGCTTGAGCTATCGCCCATGCCGAAAATCGCAACGGTCTTACCCGCGACATCAAGGGCTGAAAAGTCAAAGCCCGCCCAGTCGTCCTGCAACTCTCCGTCGTTCCACGTGGAGCTGCCGATGATGAGCGCAGTGTATTTATTTAGATCTGCAGGCGCGATGTCCGCAACGTTTTTAAGCTCGTTTTCTATGCCTAGCTTTTCGGAGATCAGCTTCGCGGCGTCCTCAGTATTGCCCATCGAGCTTCCAAAAATAATTCCAACCATTTGGTATCCTTTTAATAAATTTTGTCGGTAAGTTTGTATGGTACTAATTTCATAATGAAATTTCCCTTAAAGCATTCGCTTTTTATCT
>NZ_CALKTS010000120.1 GCF_937997595.1 uncultured Campylobacter sp.
GCGGCGACGGCGAGGCTAATGCCGAGATTTTAAAGCAAATTTTAAAAGGCGAGCTAGGCGGGCCGAAATTTGATATCGTCGTGCTAAATGCGATGTTTGCGCTGTACTGCGCGGATGTCGTGTCAAGCCCTGCAGAGGCTAAGCCGCTCATTTTAGAGGCGATCAAATCGGGCAAGACGTGGGAATTTTACGAAAACTACGTAGGAGCGAAAGCTTAGATGGATAGCGGCGAAAAGATGGAGTTTTTAAGCGAGCAGCTCATCAGCTATCTGGGCAATAAGCGCTCGCTGCTAGCGCCGATAGAGCGGGCGATCTGCGAGATTAAGGCGGAGCTTGGGCGGGACAAGATCAGCTTCGCAGACGTCTTTAGCGGCAGCGGCATCGTCGCGCGCCTGGCTAAAGCGCACTCAAACCTCGTTATCGCAAATGACCTAGAGGGCTACTCGCGCGCGATAAACTCCTGCTATCTTTCAAATTTTAGTGACGAGCTGTGGCGAGACTTGAGCGAGCTACACGCTGAAATTTTAAGAAATTTCACGCCAAAGGAGAGCTTTTTTAGCGAGCTGTACGCGCCGAAGGACGATGAGAATATCAAGGCGGGCGAGCGCGCTTTTTACACGCGCCGAAACGCCCTGATTTTGGGCGGGCTTTGCGAGCAGATCGGTAAAATCCCGCAAAAATTTCGCGATTTTTTCACCGCGCCGCTACTTAGCGAGTCGAGCATCCACTCAAACACGGGCGGCGTTTTTAAGGGCTTTTACAAGGATAAAGCGGGCATAGGTAAGTTCGGCGGCAGCGGCGAAAACGCGCTAGCTCGCATAATGGGCGAGATTTCTTTGCGCCTGCCCGTGCTTTCAAATTTCGCCTGCGAAAGCGCGGTCTTTCAAGAAGATGCCGCGCGCTTTGCACAGAGTGCACGCGAGCGCTTTTTGCAGCTTGACGTCGCGTATTTTGATCCCCCTTACAATCAGCACCCCTACGGCTCGAACTATTTTATGCTAAATTTGATCACGGATTTTATAAACGAGGGCAAGCGCCCAAATGCTGTGGGGCTTAGCAGGGTTTCTGGGATCCCCGCAGACTGGAACCGCTCGGCTTACAACAAAAAATCAAGTGCTGCGGAGGAATTTTTCGCGCTGCTGGCGAAATTTCCGGCGAAATTTTTAATAATCTCTTTTAATTCAGAGGGTTTTATCTCGAAAGCGGAATTTTTAAAAAACCTCGCGCACATCGGCTCCGTGCGCACGATAGAGATCCGCTATCCGACTTACCGCGCGAGCAGAAATTTAAACGCGCGCGAGCTTTACGTGACGGAATTTTTATATGTCGTACAGAAGTAAGATCAAAATTTGCGGCATCAAAAGCGCCGCCGAAGCCCGCGCCGTGCTGGCGTGCAGCTCGGCTTTTTACGCAAATTTAGAGTGTGCGGACGACGCCAAAAACCTGCCGCAATCAGGCGACGAGAGCTCAATGAAAACTCCTAATTTTTGCAGCGAAAATTCTGAGCGGAATTTTAATTCGGACGCCGAGAATGCTACGCGAAATTTCAATTCTGACGGCCAAAATTTCGCGCCAAATTTTAATCAGGGCGGCGAGAATTCCGCATGTCGCACGCAAGATCACGCAAATTTTACGTGCGAGCAGAATTGTGATTGTGATAAAAATTTCGGTAGCGGTTTACGAAGCCATGGCGATGGCTCGGGCGTGCGGGTGGAGTTTTTGGGTGTGATCTTTGTGCCAAGCTCCAAGCGCCGCGTTAGCGTAGAAACGGCGCGCGAGATCGCGCGTACCGCGCACGAAAACGGCGCAAAGTGCGTCGGAGTTTTTGCTTTGAGCTCTGAAAAGTACGGCGCCACGCCACACGAGTGCGAAAATTTTAGCGGCAAAACTCGCGGCGATAAAATTTGCAAAGATAAAATTTACGCGAGCAAGAGCGGCGGCGTAGAATTTTACGAAGCCGCGAAATCTTGCGAAAAGCAGCGCGACGATTTGAGCGTAAATTTAAACGCAAGCCGCGCCGCGCCCGTCTCGGCAGAGGAGCTAAATTCTGAAATTTTTGGCGCGGAAGTCCTAAGTGAGGAGCAAATTTTAAAAATTTGCAGCATTTGCGAGCTAGACTGCGCTCAGATTTACGGACACATAAGTGCGGATTTCAAAGCGCGGCTTAACGCGGCGGGCATCGAGGCGTGGCAGGTGCTAAGCATCGGCGCTGAAATGCCGCCGCTTGAGGGTTTGAGCTGCGATCGGATCTTA
>NZ_CALKTS010000121.1 GCF_937997595.1 uncultured Campylobacter sp.
TCAAGCTTGGCGGATCGCTCGCTCGCGCTTTCGTAAAAATACGCCCCCGCGCACAGCAGCACGATAAGCGCCGTGATGATGATTTTAGCCTTTTTGCTTAAAATTTCGTCTCGCACGAAAAAGATCGCCGCGATAAATAAAAATGCGAAAATAAACACCAAAAATCTCAAATTTTATCCTTGCCCGCCCGCTACGGAGTTTGGCTCGTAAATTCGGCGAGAGTTTTCAAGCTTAAAATTCTCCGCGTAGCTGATAGGTAATGTCGCCTGCACCGAAGCCAATCACGAGGCCGTCGTTTATGATGTGGCGGACGCCGAAAATATCGCTAAATTCTATCTTCTCGCCGTTTCTAAAGACGCGCTCGGTAAATAGCGCGCCCAGTCCCTTGAATTCCTCTTTCAGATCGATGCCGTTGCTCGGCTCGCCCGCGGCGTAAACGGGCAGCACCACTAGCTCCAAAGCGCCTGCGAAGCACTCCTTAAAAGCGTTTAAATTCGCCTTAAGCCTGCTGAAGCGGTGCGGCTGAAAGATCACTGTAATCTTGCTAAGCCCTAGCAGGCTAGCGTATTCGCGCGCGCTTTGCAGCGTCGCTCTGATCTCGGTAGGGTGGTGGCCGTAGTCGTCGATGAGCACGAAGTTCGGGGTGGCGCACAGGATGTCGAAGCGCTTTTTGATCCCTTTGTAATTTAGTAAATTTTTACGGATCTGCTCTAGCCCCGTCTCGCACGCCGCGGCAAGGATCGCTAGCGACGCATCTATGGCGATGTGCCTTCCTAGCCCGTAAACCTCGAAGCGTCCGAGCTCTTTAAGATTAAAACTCATAAACGGCTGATGATCGCGCAGTAGCACCTTTAGATCCGTTATATCGCGCGAAGGAAAGAGCTTGATACAGCCGAGCTTGATGGAGCTTAAAAACTCATCCTCGGCGTTTATCACGCGGATCTTGGCGCGCTCCAAAAAACCGCGATACGCCGCGTGAAATTTATCCAAATCGTTGTCGTAATGATCCATATGCTCGGGCTCGGCGTTGGTCACGACCGCGACGTAGGGGTTGGAATTTAAAAAGCTCGAATCACTCTCGTCGGCTTCAAAGATGATGTTTTCGCTATTTTCATATTTCATATTCGAGCCGAACTGCTTGGAAATCGCGCCGATGATGACCGAGCCGTCTATCAGTGCCGAGGTTATCGCGCTCGTGGTGCTTTTGCCGTGCGCGCCGGCGACTGCGAAGACGCGCTTGTCTTTTAGCACGAAGGGCAGGGCCTCCTTGCGCGAGAGGCAGACGATACCCTTTTTGCGCGCGGCTTGCAGCTCGACGTTGTCCTCTTTGATCGCGGCGGAGTAGATGACGATCTCCTGATCCTTTATCGCCGAAGCGTCGTGCGGCGTGATGATCTCCATGCCGTCCGCTCTTAGCTTGTAGGTCGTCTCGCTCTCTTTGATATCCGAGCCTGAGATGATAAAATTTTTCTCGTGTAAAAATCTCGCTAATGCCGATATTCCTATGCCGCCGATGCCGATAAAATGAACCTTTTTCACCTTTGTCCTTAAATAATATAATAGATAATTACGTTTAAATTTTTAAATCCCGCGTGGGCGAAATTTAAAAATTTAAACCATTTCGCGCCTTGAAATTCGCCTCTAAATTTTACGAGCTCGCAGCGTCGTGCGGCCTCGGTGTTTCTAAGATCCGCTTTTAAAATTTAGCGCCCGAAATTTGCTGTTTAAATTTCGCCTTTTAAAATTTGAGCGCTCGAAATTCCGCACTCAAATCCGCTTCGAAACCGAGCGCTTAAAATTTACGGCTCAAACCGGCCCTTAAGCTTCGCCGCGAGCAGGGTTGCCGCGGCGCCTGCCGCATCGTATCGCGCACCGAAGCCGCGTAAATTTCGGTAAATTTCATCGCACGTCCACTATTTAAATTTAACGCCTGAAATTTTTCGCCGCTTGGCTCCGTGCGAAACATATTCGCCGCTTTGCGCTTTAAATTTAGCTTATAAATTTACCCGCATAAATTTAAAATTTCGTCGAAATTTTAAATATCAGTGCGCCCGTTGATCGCCTTTATCAGCGAGAGCATATCGACGTTATCTAGGCTCACGCCCGTAGGCACGCCTTGGGCAAGCTTAGTAAATTTCAAACCCAGACCCGCGAGCTTATCTTCGACGTAGAGCATGATCCCGTCGGAGTTGATGCCCGGCGTCAGCGCAAATATCAGCTCGCGCGCGCCGTTTCGGCTCACCATCTCGCGCAGCGCCGCGATTTTATCTTCGTCAGCGGCGTCTAGCACGAAGTAGCGACCGTTGTAAATTTTATTGCTCTCTAAAATAAAGATATCTTTTGGGTTTTCGACGATGCAAATTTTATCGCTTTCGCGCTCCTCGTCGGCGCAGTATTCGCAGATCTCGCCCTCGCATACCGCTCCGCAGATGCGGCATCTATGCAGTCCGCGCACCGCCTCTTCGATATTGTGTGCTAAATTTAGCCCCAAAAAGGAGTTTTGCACGCTTACGTAGTAGGCAAAGCGCAGGGCGGATTTTTTGCCCACGCCCGGAAGCTTTTCAAAGCTCGCGACGAGCTCTTCGAACCTGTCTGTGCCACTCATATGGCGCCCTTCGGCGAAAAGACGATCGAGAAGTAGTGAGTGCCGTCGCTGTAGTTGTACTCGAAGCGGAATTTATGCAGCTCGCAAATTTTATCGATGATATAGAGTCCGAGCCCCATACCGGTGGCTTTCTCGTCTTTATTTCTGATAAAGGCTTGCTTGTAATGCTCGAATGATTTTGCAAGCGCCGCTCCGCGATTGGCGACGCTTACTTTGTTTTCGTCGCAGATGATGCGGACTTTTTTATCGCTGGAGTATTTTAGGGCATTGTCGATTAAATTTTTAATCGCCAGCGCAAATAGCCCGAAATCCACGTTTATCACCGCGTCGCACTCGATATCCGTGCTGATGAGCTCATCCCAATTATCGAGCATAGACATATCTTTTACTTGCTCTAAAATGAGGCTGAAATGATAATCCTGATAATTTAACGAGTAGCTTTTTGAGAGCAGCTGTTCGATCTTAGCAAACTCGTTGATTAAAATTTCAAGCCGCTCGAAGACATTGACGAGCCGCTCTTTTTGCGTTTCGTCATCGAGCATTTCGGTGATGAGCCTGCCCTTGCCGATCGGGGTTTTAAGCTCATGCATGATGGTGCG
The DNA here is from genome assembly GCF_937997595.1 of uncultured Campylobacter sp. GTDB lineage: Bacteria > Campylobacterota > Campylobacteria > Campylobacterales > Campylobacteraceae > Campylobacter_B. The sequence goes on from NZ_CALKTS010000121.1 coordinate 3,205, forward strand.
TAAAAACAGCTGGCGCGAGCGGATCAGCTCTTGAATTTTGGCGATCGCGTTGTTAAATTCCTGCGCGACCTGCCCGATCTCGTCCTCGCTGTGAGTAGCGGCTAAATTTACGTCCAGATTGCCCTGAGCGAATTTTTTGATATTTTTGCTTAGTTTTTTTAGCGGCGTGAAGCTTCGCACTATTGATAGATAAAGTGAGATCAAAACCGCCATCGTAAGCAAAAACCCGACCCAAAGCGGATCGTTTAAATTCTTCGTGCCAAGGCTTTCGAAAACCACGACGAAAGAGTTGTTTTTTATATTTAAAAACAGCGAATTATTATACTCGACCGAGCTAAACTCGCCAATAGAGGTGTCTTGAACGAAAAAAATTTTACCACTCGTGATGATGTTTTGGATGATATTTTTGTCTTTTACAAGCTCCAAGCCGTAGCTGGAGAAGTAGCGCTCAATATCGCTGGGAGGGGCATTACGCTTGTATAGCTCAAGTAGATTATTGACCGCGTTTATTTGATTAGCCTGCATGCTACCTAGAGCTCTATTCATCTGCATCCGTGCGAACGTGATGAAAAGCACGCAGACTAAGATGATCGCGATTACAAAAAAAACCGAAATTTTAGTGATTAAGGAGTGCTTCATCCGATGAGCTTGTAACCGATACCACGAACCGAAAAGATATGTTTAGGCGCTTTGGAACTGTCGCCGATCTTGGTGCGTAGGCGTCCGATGATGACGTCTAAGCTCTTTGAGTCCTTATCTTTTAGGCTCTTGCAATGGTATACGAGCTGCTCGCGAGATACCGAAAAGCTATGCTGTTTTATTAGGTATTCTAAAATTTCATACTCCGCAGGCGTTAGCACGAGCGACTCTTCGCCGAAGTAAATTTCATGGCGCTTGTCGTCGATACGAAATACGCTATCCGTGGCGGTTTCTTCCTTTTCGCTGGCTTTTTTGTAGCGGCGAATTAAACTCATGATGCGCGCGTGCATCTCTTTTGGATCATAAGGCTTCGGCAGGTAATCGTCCGCGCCGATCTGAAGGCCTACGACGCGATCGCTCACGTCGCTTCTAGCCGAGCTGATGATGATCGGAATGTCGTATTTCTCGCGGATCTCTTTGCAGACTTCAAGTCCGTCCATTCCAGGAAGCGTAAGATCCAAAATCAGTAGATCGTAGTTTTTGATCCCCGCGCTAATGCCCAGATACGGGTCTTCGAAGTTTGTAACTTGGATGTTAAATTTAGCCAGATATTCGGTTAGAAGCTGTGCAAACTCGCTGTCGTCTTCTATCATCAATACATTTATCATTTTTTATCCTTTGCATCGTTGATTTGAAATTTAAATATTGCATTATACATAAAAATAGTTAAGTCTTAACTTGCGTTTTATTAAATTTGGATAAAATTGCCCCTTTTGTATAGTTTAAGGAGAATTTCGTGGAAGAAGATTATTATGAAATTTTAGGCGTGGTGCGCGATGCCGACGCCGAGACGATAAAAAAGGCGTTTCGAAAGCTCGCTTTGCAATTCCACCCCGACCGCAACCAGGGCGACAAGGAATCGGAGGAGAAATTTAAAAAGATCAACGAAGCGTATCAAATTTTAAGCGACGATCAAAAGCGCAGGATGTATGATCGCTACGGCAAAGAGGGCATCAGCGGCGCATATAGCGGCGCGAGCGGCGGAGGATTTGATTTCAGCTCGATTTTCGGCGATTTTTTCGAGCAGGCATTCGGCGGAGGCGGTCGCTCACGCCCTAGCGATCCATACGGCATAGATACCGAGCTAGCCGTAACGCTGGAATTTAAAGAGGCTTTAGAGGGCGTTCACAAGGAGATAAAATACAAGATCAAAAAGCCGTGCTCCACCTGCGACGCCACCGGCTCGAAGGATAAAAAGAAGCATACTTGCTCCGCTTGCGGCGGTACCGGGCGCGTCGCCGTCAGGCGCGGGTATATGAGCTTTATCCAAAGCTGCTCCGAATGCGGCGGCACGGGCGAGATCGTAAAAGACAGGTGTAAGGATTGCGGCGGCAAGGGCTTTACCGAGGAGGACGTGAGCCTTAAATTTGACATTCCTGCAGGCATAGACGACGGACAGAGCGTGCGCCTAAGCGGCAAAGGCAACGTCTCCAAAACCGGCGAGATCGGGGATCTATACGTGATAGTGCGCGTGAAGGAAGACAGCCACTTCCTGCGCGACGGAGATGATCTGTATATCGAGGTGCCGGTGTTTTTCACGCAGGCGATCTTGGGCGAGAGCATCGAGGTGCCGACGCCGCGCGGCAAGGCGGAGCTGAAGCTTAAAGTAGGCACGAAGGACAAGCAGCGCTTCACGATCTACGGCGAGGGTGCGCCGAATATCCGCACCAAGAAAAACGGCGATCTGATCGTGCAGGTAAACGTTCAGACGCCTAAAAAATTGAACGAGAAGCAAGAGGCGCTTTTACGCGAGCTTCAAGAAAGCTTCGGCAGTAAGGGCGGAGACGACGAGGGGATACTCGATAAAATCAAGAATTTTTTCAAGTAAACTGCCTTGATCTGCCTTGATCTGCCTTGCGCGGCGATTATTTAAACTCTAGTTCGGTGGGCTGCGGAATTTTAATTTAACCGCTGCCTGCCGTTTGTCGGCTTTCTGCTGCTTGTTTGGCCGCTCGCTAGGCGTCGTTCGTTTGATCGCAGTTTGCTTGATCTTCGTCGTCCGTAGTTCAGTAGGACGCCTATCGTTTAGCTGCCGTTTGCCAAGCGCCGTCTGTTTGATCGCTGCAAATACTGCGCGGCGACTTTATACGATAATGCTTGCGAGTAGAATTTTATCTGTATCCGCAGCGGTCTTAGAGCGCTACTGCGGCGTTAAACGACGGCTCGGAGCGGTTTACGCGCCGTAAAAGCGGTTTATAAATTTAAAAAGGACGAAAATGGATCGCAAAAATGAGCCTGCAAATTTCAAATCCGCGGATGATGAGATGTTTGCGTTTCTATCGAGCTTGGGCGATTGCTGGCAGGTGAGCGAGGGCGGAGCGCGCTTTATAGAGGAAAATTTCACCTTCGTCGGCTCCAAGCCCGTCTTGCGGGGTTTGAAAGATTACGCGACCGCGGACTGCCTGAGCTTTGCTGGCGCCGGGAACTTCATAGACGCAACCCCCGTGGTAAAAGCGAGGATTTTGAGCGGCGAAATCCACTATCTAGGCGACAGTCTAACGAGCGCGGAGGTTAAATTTGCGCCTGAATATTTTTACGATTTTTTAAAATTTATAATGGAGC
>NZ_CALKTS010000122.1 GCF_937997595.1 uncultured Campylobacter sp.
AAAATGTATAAAAGCCACTGGAGCCTCAAAGGGCGCCTCTTTAGCCTAATTCCCGCCTTTTGCAATGCGTGCAAGATGTTCGTTTTCAAAATCGGCGGTGATGAATAATAAGGCTTAAAATTTCAGTTGATTGCTTTGCAAATTTCGACAGCTAAGGCGGGAATTTTAAGCTGCTTATCTGGCAAGCTGGCATGCAGAGCAAACGGCATATACTGCTTTGCTTAATGCTTGAGTAAAATTATAAAAACGCTTTAAAATTTCGCTTAAATTTACCTCGATTTATAGGAATTTAAGAGTTTTTAAAATATATTTTCGCATCTTAAATTCACGGAAAAGATCATGCAAAATTTTCTCGACAAACTCACCGCCACAATTGACGCAATCAACTCCTTTTTGTGGGGTCCGTACTTTCTAATCGCCCTACTTTGCGGCACCGGCGCGTATTTTACGGCGCGCTTGCACCTGGTGCAGATTTTTAAATTTAAAATGGGTGCGCGCAAGCTTTTCGGCAACTTCTCCCTGCACGGCGAAGCTGCGGGCAAAAGCGGTATGAGCTCGTTCCAAGCCGTCGCCACGGCGATCGCGGCGCAGGTAGGCACCGGCAACCTGGTAGGCGCCAGCACCGCGTTAGTCATGGGCGGACCGGGCGCGATATTTTGGATGTGGTGCGCGGCATTTTTAGGTATGGCAACAAATTTCGCAGAGATCTGCCTGGCTCAAATTTACCGCACCAAGGACGATAGCGGGCACATGATCGGAGGACCCGCGTTTTACATCAGCCGCGGACTTAAAAGTCCATTTGCCAAGCCTTTAGCGGCGTTTTTTGCGCTAGCCATCATCTTTGCTCTGGGCTTCATGGGTAATATGGTGCAGGCAAACTCCATCTCAGACGGCTTTAGCAGCGCATTCGGGATTCCGAAGTGGGTGAGCGGCGCAGCATTGGCGCTCATCTGCTGCGTCATCTTTTTCGGCGGCGTCAAAGCGATCGCGCGCGTAGCCGAAAAGGTCGTGCCTATAATGGCGATCTGCTACGTGCTCGTCGGTCTCGTCATCATCGGCTCAAATTTCGATAAAATTCCATCCGTCATCGCGCTGATATTCAAAGCCGCGTTCGATCCATCCGCTGCCTGGGGCGGCGCTACGGGTGCCACGATCGCCACCGCGATGAGATACGGCATCGCGCGCGGGCTCTTTTCAAACGAAGCGGGCATGGGCTCGACGCCGCACGCACACGCCGCAGCGAACGTCAAACACCCCGTAGATCAAGCCGTGCTCGGCATAATGGGCGTTTTCGTCGATACATTCATCGTGCTTAACATCACCGTTTTCGTCGTGCTTAGCACCGACGTAGTCACCTTCGAAAACGGCAAGGCGGTATTTTCGGGCATCTCTCTGGTGCAGGAAGCCTTCGGGTCGCAAATTTTAGGTCGCAGCGGCGGCTACGGCTTCGTGGCGATCTGCCTGTTTTTCTTCGCATTTACCACGATTTTGGGCTGGTATTACTTCGCCGAGATTAACGTGCGATACCTCCTGGGCGCAAAATTCGTCAAGCTCTTGCAAATTTTGGTCGTCGCATTCGTATTCATAGGAAGCGTGCAAAAGATCGACCTCGTCTGGGGGCTAGCGGATATGTTTAACGGACTGATGGTGATCCCAAACCTAATCGCGATCATCCTACTTAGCCCCGTCGTCGTGCGGCTTTTGAGCGACTTTAACGACGGCAAAAGCTACGACGCAAACGACTACAAATAACGCCGCGCGCTAAATTTCAAGCCCGCACTTGGAATTTAGCGCAAAATCGCCGCAAAATTTAGAATTTTAAAATTCTTTTCTAGCTAAAATCCTAGCCTAAATTTTATGATTTAAGGAGAACGGATGCATAATTTTAAGGAGCGAAAAATGCCAGTTTTAAAGGCATTGCTGACCGGGCAACCGCGCGCTTACGGCGACGAGCGCGCTACGCAGCCTCTAAAAAGGCGCTGGGAGACGGCGATTTTTAAGCAAGCTAGAACGGGCGAAGTGCGCGCAAACGAGCTTGGGTTCGAGGGCGACGCGGTAGCCGACACGCTGCATCACGGCGGAGAGGAGAAGGCGATTTTTGCCAACTCGCTGCAAAATTACGCCGCGTGGGAGAGGTTTTTGGGGCTTAAAAATCTAGCCTACGGCGCAATGGGCGAAAACCTCACGATCAGCGGACTACACGAGCAAAACGTCTGCATTGGCGATGTGCACCGCATAGGCTCGCTGGTGCTACAAGTAAGCCAGCCGCGCAAGCCCTGCTACAAGCTCTCGATGCGCTGGGGTAACGCGGAGATGACGGCGGAGATCGCGCGCAGCGGGCTTACCGGCTGGTACTACCGCGTGCTAGAGACCGGCTCGTGCCGCGCAGGCGACGAGATCTATGTCGTGGGACGCGACCCCGCTATGATGAGCGTGATGGAGCTAAATCATCTATTTTACGGCGATCGCCTCGATGAAGGGCTGTTAGCAAAATTTAACCTACTTACGACGCTTACGCCAAAATGGCGCGAGGATATGCGCCGCAAGCTAGAAGGCAGCTACGACGACGGCTTTATGCGACTATGAAATTTAGCCTAGAAGCGGCGTTATGAGACCAGCAAAGCAGCGCCGCGCCTTGTTAGTTTTAATACACTCTTGATGCGGATTTCAAAAATACTTTCTTGCGAGCCAGCCTGCAAAATACTTTTTTGCTTGAGCATTTAAAACATCTTCTAGGCTTTCGGTATCAGCGCGAAAAACCACTTCTTAAGTGCGACGTAAATTCAGGCTAAATTTTAAAACTGAAATTTTAATCTAATCCGCGCCGCACGCACACAAAAGCAATCTGTTCTCTTGCCCTATTTTATGACATGATACAGCTACAAACAGAATTAAAAACGCATTTAACCACGCTTAGAATTTATCCGTTATGAAATCTAAATTTAATCGCGCATTCAAAGCCGTGCGCCGCTCTTTGTAAATTTTAAAATTTAAAAGCGGTAAATTTAATCTCCTTGCTACGCAGCGAATTTTTCCAAAATCAAAAAGCGAACTATTTTTTACTCTCGCAACACACTCATCTCGCACATTTAGCGGCGTGGCTCTTACGCTGCAAACAGCCTCCTCAAAACTTGTAACGCGCGCCAAATTAGACATGTCAGATGCTTCGCCGACCGCCTTAAAAGCTCATTTATAGCGCTCGCTATAAGTAGAATTTTGCGCGGCACGGTAACAATTACGACCTTTTAAGAGCGCGTACCGCAGTTTAAAATCCTACTTCAGCTTTTTAAAAACCGCACGCCGTATGGCTCAAAGTCCATTTTCGCACTCAATCAACTATCGTAATCCCCGCATCCGCGAATGCTTTTCGCGCCTTTTTTAATATGCCGATGCCGGCCGTTTCGATTTTCTTAAGATTAACGAAGGGCGCAAGCTCGGCGGCGTCAATGTTTTTAATGTCGAAAAGATCGTCCTCGCCGTCCCAATCAGGCGCGATTTGCAGGTAAATTTCGTTTCCGCCGTCAAGATAGAGCTCGCTCACCTGCTCCGCCAAATTTGCGGGGACCGGATAGTCCTTAAACCACTTTTTGGCTTGCGACAGCGCGCCGAAGTCCGCATACGGATCGATACCGCGCTCCTCGCAGTACTCAAACACGTTAAATTTAGGCTCCAGCAGGGATTTTTCATACATCAGTTCGTTCATCACGGCGACTTTGAAATTTAAATTTTTAAACGCTAGCGTCTCGCCCGCCGCGCGCGGAAGCTTAAATTTATCGCTCGGCCTCGGCTTTACCTTTTTTGTCTTTTGATTGATGCAGACGCGCCCTATCGGCATTTTCGCAGCTCGCACGATATCTGCTATCTCGTCGGTGTCGCGCTTAGCGAAGCGCTCGGCAAAGTCCATCGCGCCTATGCGCTCCTGCACGGCATCGGCGAGAGCTAGCGAGACTTCGAACTTGCCTAGGCTAAGCTCCAAAAATATATATGCGCTGCGCAGCTCCTGCTCCGGCACGACCTCAAGCGGCGGTCTGCCATCTATCGTGAACGCGCCGCCGTAGAGCTTGCGCGGAACCTCGTGCTGCACGCCCTTTGCGACCTCAAGCATCAAAATCATCTCGGTAAGCTTCGGCTCTGCGAGCTCGCCTGCGCGCACGAAGGCGAAAATCCCCGCCTCATCCCAAAAATAGCGGCTTTTGCCCTCTCCGTCATCGATCACGCGCGGCTGACCCAAGGCTTCATTAAATTTAGCTAGATCAAACCCGCAGTTTACGCCGCCGATGAAAACGCCGTCCGAGCGCACGTCGACGTCAAAATTTTGCTTTTTAAAAATGTCAAACAGTCCCATTTGTCGCTCCTGATTTTGCCTTAAATTTCGTTTTAAAATTTTTCCAAAAACCCGTAAAAATCGTCCGCGAAAAGCCTATCCTCGCTCTGCACGTAGTCGCGTACATAGACCTTGTATTCGCACGGCGCATCGTCTGCCCGCTCGCTTGCTATCTCTTTCGTCGCTCCACTTGTTGCCTCGTCTGCCGCCCCGCTCATTGTCGCACCCGCCGTTTTACACGTCGTTTCGTCTGCCGCTTCGATATTTATATCATGCGCCACATCCGGCGATCGCTCCGCACGCGCTTCGTCGTCCGATGCCCTATTTTCCGCACCGTCGGCTACCGTCGCGACGACCGTATCGCACGCCGTCGCGCTCGCAGCTTTGTCGCTCGTACTCTTCGCCGTCTTGCTGCGCGCCGTATTCGGCGAGCCGTCCGCCATGTCGCTTGCAGGCGAAATTTTAAAATAATACTCCTCGTCCTCGAGCTGCAAAAACACAAGCTCGTCCGCGGCGAATAGCCCGTTTTTGAGATTTATCTCATACGTGTAGCAGATGCCCTCATCGGCACTATCCGCAAACTCGGGCGGTGCGATCGTTTTTAGCTCCGTCCCCGCCGCGCTGACGCTAGCGTATCTTAGCAGCATCTGCTTGTAGCTCGCAGGCAGCGCGAAACCGAGCCGCCGCTGCGCCTGCGCGATCCATGCGGGCTCTATGTCGCTGCGCCCTGCGGCCGTGATATTTTTAGATTTTTGAATAAGTTTTTCTATCATTTTAATCCCATTTTGAGCGAGGAATTTTAACGCTTAGCGACACCAAGACGCGCTGTTTACACAGCCCCGCGGGCATTTAGCGCGGCTTTGAAAATCTAAATTTAAAAGCACGCGCGGCTTCAAAACCAAAGCGAGCCGTTTAAAATTTCAAGCGCCTGCGCATAAAATTTCAACCGCAAACACGAACTGGCAGTATTCCTGCGATCAAAATTTAGCGCTACTTAGCCAGCGCTATTACTTCGATCTCCACAAGCGCGCCTTTGGGGAGTTTGGCGACCTGCACCGTGCTGCGAGCCGGCTTGTGCTCGCCGAACGCCGCTGCGTATATCTCGTTCACCGCGGCAAAATCGCCCATATCGGCTAGGAAAATCGTCGTTTTGACGGCATCTTGCAGCGTAGCGCCCGCTTCTTTCAGGATCGCGGCGAGATTTTGCAAAACCTGCCTCGTTTGCGCCTCCACGCCGCCCGCGACGAACTCGCCGTCCGGCTTAAGCGCGATCTGCCCCGAGGTAAAGATGAACCCGCCCGCCTTGATCGCCTGAGAGTACGGCCCGATGGCCTGCGCCGCATCGGGAGTCGAGATGATCTGCATAGTAAATCCTTTGTGAAAAATTTCG
>NZ_CALKTS010000123.1 GCF_937997595.1 uncultured Campylobacter sp.
CCTTAAATTCTAAAGCTTTACCGGCCGCCACCTGCTTATCTTTACAGCAGCTTCGAAGCGCAAGCTTTGAATTCCAAACTTCATCCGTTACTCGCGCTTTATTTAGAAATGCTTGCCCTCGGGGTACTCGTCGCGTTTTACGGAGGTTTATTACTTCTTTGCAAATATTCATATTCCATTGCGGAGGTTCGCGCGAGTAAAATTTTAGCGAAGCCGCCGCACAGGGGAAATTTTAATAAAATTTAGCATCGTTTCTCTGCGAGCATTCGCCACAACAAACAAATTTAAGCGAAATTTAGCCGCGCTTAAATCCTAAAGCTTTGTCCGCCAGTGTCGCCTCCCTGATCCGAACGATCGTCGCGCTCTTTTGAGTGTCCGTCACGCTTTCGTGCAGGCTCGTTACGCTTCTGCGAAGACTTGCCGCTTTCCTGCGGGTGGCGGTCGCAACAAAAAATTTGAGTAAAATTTAGCGCTACCTAAATTCTAAAGCTTTGCCTATCGGTCGCCTCTTCAAGCCCAGAATTATCGTCGCGCTCCTGCGAGCGCCCGCCGCGAGGCTCCTGTCTAGGCTGCACGCCAAAGCCCTCCAAGACCTTCCCGATACTTTCGTTTGCGTCCTTGATGATGCCTTGCAGGCTTTCGCCCATTTTATCAAGATTTTTGCCCGCCTCGCGCGCCGCCGCCTCGCCCTGCTTTAGCAGATCCTTGGTCCTGTCCACGTTGCGAGCGGCGAAATCGTTCAGCGCTTCGGGCGCCTTTTTCTGCAAATTTTGCAAAGCCTCGCCCAAAACTTTAGCATCGTTTGCAAGCTCGTCTATCGTGGAGTTCAGATCGGATTTTTGCTTACTCTCAAAGCCCTGCGGCACGGAATTTTGCACGGAGCCTTGCGTAGAATTTTGCGTGGAGCTTTGAGCCAAACTTTGCCCAGAGCTATCCGCGCCTTTATTAAAATTTTGCCCTTGATTACCCGCACTAAAATTCTGTTCCGATCGTGCGCTTTGCTCGCGATCTTGCGCATCCGATCCGCCGTCGCAGCCGCTCAAAACACACGTCGCGGCTAGCGCCAAAGTAAAATTTCGCGCCGCGCTTATAAAGCTAAAATCGTTTATAAAATTAAAATTTCTAGCGCGACCTTCTGAGATAAAATTTAATCCGCCCTGCGCTGAGATAAAATTTCGCCCGTCGCTAGCCCGAATAAAATTCTGCCCGCCGTCCGCCAAAGTAAAATTTCGCGCACCGCTTGCCGAAACGAAATTTCGCTCTCGCTCAAAGCCCAGTTCGCCGATCGTTTCGATAAAATTCTGCGCCAAATCCCGTCCGCACCCTTTCAAAATTCGTCTTTTCAAAATCCGCTCCTTTAAATTTCATCTCTTGCAGGCGCGCTTGGAAGCCGCCCGAAAAACAGATCGCTTCTAAGCTTCAAAAGCAAGCAGATAGCGATATCGGCGCTTTGTTCGCGGATGTAGTTTCGATCACCTTTTAGATGAAATTCCCCGACGATCTGTTTGCCGCCCTGCTCCTTCGCGCCGATAAAGACCGTCCCTACGGGCTTTTGCGCGCTTCCGCCGCCGGGGCCTGCGATACCGCTTACTGCAAGAGCGAAGCTCGCCCCGCTGCTTTGCAGCGCGCCCTCCAGCATCTCGTCCACGGTCTGCGCGCTGACCGCGCCGTAGCGTGCGAGCGTATCTTCGCTCACGTTGAGCCAGAGATTTTTTATCTCATTGGCGTAGCTTACGAGCGAGCCGTCAAAAACGTCGCTCACGCCCGCGACTGCGCCGAATTTTGCGGCGATGAGCCCTGCGGTGCAGCTTTCGGCAAAGGTGATCTTAGCGCCTATTTCGCGCAGTCTATCCACCACGAAGCCCATAAAATCGCCGCCTTCGATGTAGCAGCTCTCATAATACTTGCCGACGCTCTGCAAAAACGCGTCCAGCGCTCCGAATTTCATCGCACTGGCGCGCACTAGCAGCAAAAAGGAGCAGGGCCTACTGATCGTAAGCGAAATTTTATAACTGATCGCGAGGCTTTCTAGGCGCTGCTTTACGCTTTCGTATTCGCAATCGAATAGATAAAAGCTCTCGCCCGCGCTCGGCGCGTCTTGAAGGATCGGCGGCAGGCTCTGCAAGCAAAGCGCCTTGATCACGTTTACCGAGCAGCCTCTGACATTTAGCAGGAAGCTGTTTTTAGCCACCGTGCGCGCCATCGAGGGCGCTAAGGTTTCTCCGTTTTTCAGCTCGAGCGAATCGAAAGAGAGCGTCGATAAAATTTTACCGACGACCGCGTAGGCGGAGTTTGCCGCAAAGATCGTGATAAAATCGTACGAATCGATCATCTTTTCAAGCGCGAAGGGCAAAACCTTATCGTTTTCGCTTAAGAATTTCAGATCGTCGATTCGCCCGAAAACACGTTCGTAGCTGCGATAAATATAGCTCATCAAAGCCGCGTCGTAGCGGATCTCCTCGCCGATTACAAGGATGATATTTTTCATAAAGACCCTCATTAAATTTTCGCACATTATAGCATAAACGCAGACTGCTCTTTCAGAGCTTTTTAATGGCGTTTTGGATAAACTTCACAAATTTTTTAAGACACGAAAAGGTACAAATATGGACTACAAAGATACTCTCTTTCTTCCTACTACGGATTTTGCGATGCGAGGCGCACTGCCGCAAAACGAACCTGCGCGGTTTAAGGCATGGTACGAGCAGCGTAAAATTTACGAAAAGATGAAGGCTAAACGCAAGGGCGCAAGCGTTAGCTTTAATATCCACGACGGTCCGCCGTATGCCAACGGACACCTCCACATCGGCCACGCGCTGAATAAAATTTTAAAAGACATCATCACCAAAACCCATTATTTCTTCGGCGAGGAGATCCGCTACGTGCCGGGCTGGGACTGCCACGGCCTGCCGATCGAGCAGCAAGTAGAGATTAAACTCGGAGATAAGAAAAAATCGCTTTCAAAAGTGCAGATCCGCGAGCTTTGCAGACAGCACGCCAAAGAGTTCATCGACGTGCAGCGCAATGAATTTAAAGATATGGGGATTTTGGGCGACTGGGACGATCCGTATCTGACGCTAAAATTTGAGTTTGAGGCTGAAATTTACAAAGCGCTCTGCCAGATCGCAAAAAAAGGAATTCTAATCGAGCGAAGTAAGCCCGTATTTTGGAGCTGGGCGGCAAAAAGTGCGCTTGCGGAAGCCGAGGTCGAATACAAAGACAAAGAGGACTACTCGATCTTCGTGGCATTTGATCTAAGCGGTGAAGCAAACGCTAAAATCGGCGCAAAAGGCGCTAAAGCGGTCATCTGGACGACCACGCCTTGGACGCTGCCTGCAAACGGCGCAATATCTTTGAACCCGAATGAAATTTACGCGCTGACGAGCGAAAATTTAATCCTTGCTAAACCTCTGGTCGAAAGCCTCGTAAGCCTGGGCATCACCAAGGGCGAGATCGTAAAAGAATTTAAGGCTACCGAGCTTGAGGGCTTAAACGCGATCAACCCGCTAAATGATAGAGCTTCGAAATTTATCCTCGGCGAGCACGTTTTAATGGACGGCGGCACCGGGCTCGTGCATACGGCTCCTGGACACGGCGAGGACGATTATTTCGTAGGGCTTAAATACGGCATCGAAGTGCTGATGCCGGTGGATGAGGGCGGCTGTTTCGATCAAACCCTTAAAACTAAAAAACTTTTCCGCGAAGACGTCGTGGATGAGCTTGTGGGGATGCATATTTTCAAAGCGAACGAGAGAATTTTGCAGCTTTTAGGTCCCGCGCTTATCAAATCCGGTAAATTCGTCCACTCCTATCCGCACTGCTGGCGCACGCACAAGCCGGTGATCTACCGCGCGACGAAGCAGTGGTTTATCGCGATGGACGAGCCCAAGCTTAGCGGCAAGACGCTGCGCCAAGTAGCCCTTGAAGAGATCGAAAAGGTTAAATTTTATCCGCAAAGCGGCATCAACCGCCTAAGCTCGATGATAGAAAACCGCCCTGATTGGTGTATCTCGCGCCAAAGGGATTGGGGCGTGCCGATCGCGTTTTTCCGCGACAAAAGCACCAAAGAGCCGATCTTTGATGAGAAAATTTTAAATAATATCTACGAAATTTTTAAGGCTAAGGGCGCGGATGCTTGGTGGCAGATGGAAATTTCGGAGCTTTTACCACAGGATAGCGGCTATAAGCCTGAAAATTTAGAAAAGGTGATGGATATCTTAGACGTTTGGTTCGATAGCGGCTCGACGTGGAAGGCGGTGCTGCAAAGCGGCGCCTACGATGCAGGCAAATTCCCCGCGGATATGTATCTTGAGGGCAGCGACCAACACCGCGGCTGGTTTCAAAGCTCACTGCTTCTAAGCTGCGCGATTAACGAATGCGCGCCGTACAAGAGCATCCTCACGCACGGATTTACCGTCGATGAGAAGGGTCAGAAGATGAGTAAGTCCGTCGGAAACGTCGTCTATCCGCAAGAGGTCGCAAAGAGCCACGGCGTGGAAATTTTACGCCTGTGGGTCGCGATGAGCGATTATTCGACCGATCTAAAGATCAGCGACAATATCCTAAAGCAGGTAAGCGAGCAGTACCGCAAGATCCGAAATACGATAAGATTTCTGCTCGCAAGCACCAGCGATCTGGGCGAGATCGAGACGAGCAATTTTACGCGGCTCGACCGCTGGATCCTAACGCGCGCGGCAAACGCCTTTGCGGGCGCGGAAGCGGCGTTTAAAAACTACGATTTTTCAAAGGGCTTCAATCAGCTACTAAATTTCTTAAGCGCCGATCTGAGCGGAATTTATCTTGATATTTGCAAAGATAGGCTCTATTGCGACGCACCTGACGAGCCGCGCCGCAGAAGCGCGCAAAGCGCGATCGCTCTGATCACGCGAGCGCTGCTGCCTCTGATCGCGCCTACGCTAACCTACACGATCGACGAGGTGATGCAGTTTGCGCCGCGTATCATCAAGGAGGGCAAGGAAGACGTCTTCGATCTGATCTACAAGCCGATAGAATTTGACGATTTCATAGAATTCGACGAAATTTTAATCAAATCGAGGGAGAAATTTTTCGAGCTTATCGACGGGCTTAAAAAGGATAAGATCATCAAATCGACGCTTGAGTTGGTTTTGCAGACGAGCTCGAACGAAATTTTATCAAACGACATCCTAGGCGTGGCGGATTGGTTCATGGTAAGCGACGTGGACACTCTGCAAAGCGGAGAAGCTCTGGCGGAGTTTAAGATAAACGACGAAATTTTCCGCCTCGTAAAATCCTCTAAACATAAATGCCCGAGATGCTGGAAATTTAACGCAAAAGAGCCTGATGAGCTCTGCCCGCGCTGCGCGAAGGTCATGCATGCTCGCTAGCCCCATAAGTCTTGGTTTCGTATTTTTTACGATCGCGCTAATCTGCGTAGCGACGGGCGTGGGGATCTATTTCGTGAATAAATTTAAGGATGGCAGATGATAAGTTTGAAAGAGGCTCTAAAGCTGAGCGGGGATGAAATTTCGGCACTTGGAGCGGAGCTAAAGGATAAAATTTTAAAAACCAAAGAGCTCGGCGCCTACGTCGAGCAGCTCACGGGCGAGGCTCTAAACATCAGCGGCGAGGGTGTGCCGATCGCGATCAAAGATAACATTCAGGTAAAAGATTGGAGCGTCACCTCGGCGAGTAAAATTTTGCAAGGCTACGTTGCGCCATACGACGCGACGGTGATCAAAAAGCTACGCGAGCGCGGCCTGGCGCCGTTTGGACGGACGAATATGGATGAGTTTGCGATGGGAAGCACGACTGAGAGCTCATTCTACGGCAAAACTCTCAATCCGACCGATCACTCGCGCGTACCCGGCGGCAGTAGCGGCGGAAGCGCGGCTGCCGTAGCGGCAAATATCGCCGTAGCCGCACTCGGAAGCGATACGGGCGGCTCGATCCGCCAACCAGCGGCATTTTGCGGCTGCGTAGGTTTTAAGCCAAGCTACGGCAGGGTCAGCCGCTACGGGCTCGCGGCGTATTCGAGCAGCCTCGATCAGATAGGACCGATCACGCGCAGCGTCGAGGACGCGGCGATCTTATACGACATCATCGCAGGCCGCGACGAGATGGACAGCACGAGCTACGCGGGCGCTTACGAAAGCACCGCGGATAAGCTAAACGCCGATCGCAAGCTTAAGATCGCCGTTATAAAAAATTATATCGACGAGGCCTCGCAGCAGGTCAAAGAGGCTTTAAATTTGACTATAGAAAAGCTAAAATCATTCGGCCATGAGATCGTTTACCGTGATCTTTGCAGCTCCAAATACGACATCGCGACCTACTACATCATCGCAACCGCCGAGGCTAGCGCAAATTTAAGCCGCTACGACGGCGTGCGCTACGGAAACCGCGCGAAGGCTTTAAATTTAAAAGAGCTCTACGCCAACACCCGCGGCGAAGGATTTGGCGACGAGGTCAAGCGCCGTATGCTTCTAGGCACCTTCGTGCTAAGCAGCGGCTACTACGACGCGTATTACATCAAAGCGCAGAAAGCAAGGGCTTTCATTAAAAGCGAATATGAGGAAATTTTAAAAGACGCCGATTTAATCTTTATGCCGATCGCGCCTGGAGTGGCATATAAATTCGGCGAGCTTAGCGATCCGCTGCGTGCGTATCTTAGCGACATCTACACGATCGGCGTAAATTTAGCGGGGCTCCCCGCAATCTCCGTGCCGGTAGCGAAAAACAAAGAGGCTCTTAATATCAGCGCGCAGCTCATCGGGCGCGCCTACGACGAACAAACGGTGCTGGACGGCGGCTTGAGTTTAGAAAAAATCGTGAAAGGATAAGTATGAAGATCGTCAAAAAGGCTCTGACCTTCGAGGATGTTTTGTTGGTACCGCAATACTCTGAAATTTTACCCAAAGAGGTCGATATCAGCACGAGTTTTACGAAAAATATCACGCTAAATACCCCTCTTGTGAGTGCTGCGATGGATACGGTCACCGAGTACCGCACGGCAATAATGATGGCGCGCCTCGGCGGCATCGGCGTGATCCATAAAAATATGGACGAGGACTCCCAAGCCAAGATGGTTCGCCGCGTAAAAAAGAGCGAAAGCGGCGTCATAATCGATCCTATCTCGATCAAGGCGGACGCCACGATCAAAGACGCTCTAGATCTGATGAGCGAGTACCATATTAGCGGCATTCCCGTTATCGACGACAACGGCGTGCTGATTGGGATTTTGACCAATCGCGACCTGCGCTTTGAAACCGACACCGCCGCGCTCGTAGGCGAAAAGATGACCAAAGCTCCGCTAATTACCGCTCCAAAGGGCTGCACGCTTGATGATGCGGAGAAAATTTTTAGAAACAATAAGGTAGAAAAGCTTCCGATAATCGACGCAAACGGCCATTTAGAGGGGCTTATTACGATTAAAGACCTTAAAAAGCGTATCGAATATCCAAGCGCCAATAAAGACAAATTCGGACGCCTTCGCGTCGCCGCGGCGATTAGCGTAGGCCATCTGCAAAGAGCCGAAGCTCTCGTCAAAGCGGGCGTAGATGCGCTTGTGATGGACTCTGCGCACGGACATTCCAAAGGCATTATCGACACGCTTAAGGAGCTGAAGCGAAATTTTGACGTCGACGTAGTGGTCGGAAACGTCGCAAACCCCGCCAGCATAAAAGATATCGCAAACGCAGGAGCCGATGCGATTAAAGTAGGCATCGGTCCCGGCTCGATCTGCACTACGCGCATCGTAGCGGGCGTGGGCGTGCCGCAGTTTACAGCGATCAACGATTGCGCGATCGAGGCGGCTAAATTTGGAATTCCGATCATCGCAGACGGCGGCATCAAATACTCGGGCGACATCGCCAAAGCCCTAGCCGCGGGCGCAAGCTCGGTGATGATGGGAAGCCTGCTAGCAGGCTGCTACGAAACCCCGGGCGAGCTCATTACGTTTCAGGGCCGCCAGTACAAAACCTACCGCGGCATGGGATCTCTTGCGGCGATGCAGAAGGGAAGCTCGGATCGCTACTTTCAAGACGGCACCGCAAAAGAAAAGCTCGTGCCCGAGGGCGTCGAAGGGCGCGTGCCTTACGCGGGCATGCTAAAAGACGTGATCTTTCAGCTGTTAGGCGGCTTGCGAAGCTCGATGGGATACTGCGGTAGCAAGGATATTGCGACCTTTCAGCAAAAGGCGGAATTCGTCGAGATCACGAGCGCAGGTCTTAAAGAAAGCCACGTCCACGACGTCATCATCACGCAGGAAGCGCCTAATTACCGAGTAAATCAGTGATCCTTCAAAGCAAAATTCAAAATTTCGACGAGCCGCTCTATCTGGAGAGCGGCCGCGTCTTTTCCAACTTCAAGCTCGCCTACGAAACCTACGGCGAGCTAAACCCGGACAAATCAAACGTTATCGTCATCTGCCACGCCTTAACCGGCTCCGCGCACGCCGCGGGACTTTACGAGGGCGACGTTAAACCTGGCTGGTGGGACGGACTCATCGGCGATCATAAAGCGGTCGATACTACGAAATTTTTCGTCATCTGCATAAACATCCTAGCTTCGCCGTTCGGCTCTACCTGCCCGCTCGACGTCGATGAAAGCAGCGGCCGCGAGTACCGCTTGCGCTTTCCGGTAGTGGTCGTCTCGGACGTCGTGCGCGCGCAGATGATGCTTTTAAAGCGCCTAGGTATTTCGCGCGCCCGCGCCGTAATCGGAGGCAGCCTGGGCGGCATGCAGGCGCTGTGCTACGCGATCGAATATCCGGAATTTGCGGATGAAATTTTCGTACTCGCAAGCACCTACGCCACGCAACCTTGGGCGATCGCGTTTAATAAGATCGCGACCGAGGCCATCTTGCGCGATCCGAGCTTTAAAAACGGCAACTACGATAAAAATCTGATCGCCGAGCGCGGGCTTGACGGCATGGCGGTGGGGCGCATGGCGGGACATATAAGTTTTTTAAGCCCAAACTCGATGCAGGATAAATTTGGGCGTAACTACGTTGAAACCGACGGTCTTTACGAGATCAACGGGCGCTTTCAAGTGGATCGCTACCTTGAATACAACGGCGAAAATTTCGCGCGCAGGTTCGATCCGCTGTGCTATCTCTACATCGCTAAGATGATGAATATCTTTGATTGCACGCGCCACTACGGCGATCTCAAAAACGCCTGTGCGCAGATCAGATCGCGCCTGCACCTCATCTCTTTCAAAGGCGACGTGCTCTTTCCGCCGGGGCTGATGAAAGAAATTTACGATGCGATGAGCGATCTAGGGAAAAAGGATCGCGCGAGCTACGCGCAGATCGATAGCGACTACGGCCACGACGCGTTTTTGGTCGAGATAGAAAAATTTGATTACATCATAAAAAGGATTTTGGATGAGTTTTGAGGAAAAAATGGAGAAGATTAACGCGCTTTTAAAAAGCCTAAACGACAAGGATCTAAGCCTAGAAGAGAGCGTGAAACTGTATAAACAGGGCGTCGCGCTGCTAAAGGAGGCGAAGGAAATTTTAGAAAACGCTAAGCTCGAGGTTGCCGAAATAAACGCGCCCGAGCAGGCTTAGGAGGCGACGATGATAAACGTATGCGTTTTACAGCTACCGACGCTTTCGATGAGCGAAAATCGGATCGATTACTATATGAAGGTCGCCAAAGACAACGGCGCGCGGATCGTGCTACTGGGCGAATATGAGCTAAATTCCTTCTTTAGCGAGCTTAAAAAGATGCCCCGCTCTATTGCCTGCGAACAGAGCGAGCATAAGCAGGAGCTGATGGCGCGGCTTGCCGCTAAATACGACCTACATATCGTAGCGCCGATAATCAGAGCCGCTAGCGGCGCGATTTTGAGGCAGGCGGGCATTTTCGGCGGCGCGACTCAAAAGAGCTTGGGCGGTGGTGAAAATTCCGCAAGCCTTAAAAGCGAGTCCGGTCGCAAGGGCGAGCTAAATTCCAAGAGCGAGCCAAATTCTAAAGACAACTCAAGCTCCTGCGGCGCAAAATCCTTAAGCTTTAAAGCCGCAAATTTAAAAAGCGCCTCCGAAGCCCCAAACGCTCTAAATTCCGAAGAAAGCCAAAAAAATGCGAGCGAAGAGGAGATCTTTTGCGCGAGCGAAAACGAGCCCATCTGGGTGAAATCCTGCGCGAAATTTTCGCCCTCGGAGGTAAAATTTTACGATCAAAATATCCTGATGGACTATCCGCACTGGAACGAGGAGGGCTTTTTCGCCAACCGCAAAAGCCGCAAAATAGGTAAAATTTCGCCGATGATCTTCAGCGAGGGCGGCGTGAAATTCGGCGTATGCTTTGGCTACGAGGCGCATTTTGACGTATTTTGGCGCTATTTTATGCAAAAAAACGTCGGCTGCGTGCTCGTGCCGTGCGCTTCGACCTTTGAAAGCGGCGGGCGCTGGCGCGAGCTTTTGAAGATGCGCGCGTTTACGAACTCACTCTACGTCATCCGCGCCAACCGCATCGGCGAGGCGAAATTCGGCGAAAGCGAGTTTAAATTTTACGGCGAGAGCTTCGTCGTAACCCCCGGCGGCGAGATCACAAACGAGCTGAAAAACGAAGAGGGCGTGCTGATGTGCGAAGTGGACGCGGACGAGATCGCTGCGGCGCGCGGGCTGTGGAAATTCCGAAAAAATCTAGTCGGCAGGGGGCTTTTATGAACTACTTTCACAGACAGATCCAGCTTTGGGGCGAGCAGACGCAGCGCGCGCTTGCGGACAAGCGCATCCTAATCATCGGCGCGGGCGGGCTTGGAAGCAGCCTTTCTTACGCTCTGGGCGCAAGCGGTATCGGGCGAATCAGCGTCGTGGATTTCGACACGGTGGCGCTTCACAACATCCACAGGCAAATTTTATTTACGCTCGCAGACGAAGGCAAATTTAAAGCGGATGTTTTTAAAAGCCGCACGGAAAGCCGCTACGACGGCGTGAGCGTGGATGTGCATAAGAGCCGCGCGGAGGAATTTTTCGCTAGCGCGACCGCCTCGGGCGAGAAATTTGATCTGATTTTGGATGCGACCGATAATCTCGCCACGCGCGCGCAGATCGATGCCTTTGCTAAGCAAATGGGCGTACCGTGGGTGTTTGCGTCGGTGGACAGCTGGCAGTGCCAAGTCTGCTTCGTGCAGAATGCGGATTTTAAATTTTTCCCAAGCCTAAACGCGACGCCTGCGGGCATAACGGCTGCGATCGTGATGTTTGCGGCAAGCTTTGAGGC
>NZ_CALKTS010000124.1 GCF_937997595.1 uncultured Campylobacter sp.
TTGTATGGTACTAATTTCATAATGAAATTTCCCTTAAAGCATTCGCTTTTTATCTCGACGTGGCGGTTAAAATTTTCATTTTTTGGATAGACAAGATACACGGCATCAAGGTTTGCTCCGCGGCAAAGCTCTAGCGCTTTTTTTATATCATTATCATAAATGGCTCGATTTTGAGGTAAAATTTTTTTAAAGCTCGTAACCACGCCTAGGCTAAAACCGCTCTTGCGAACTACGATGAGCTCGCCTGATTTGCCCACAAGCTGCAGCTGTGCGCCTGCATTTCGCAGCGCGATTTTGCAAAATACGAAGTTGCGAAACGCATCGTCTCCGTTTAGCAGTACGCCGCTACGCAAGCTCACGATCGCGCGAGTTAGCTTATAAGCGGGCTTGGCGGCAAATACGGGCAGCGACATGCCGCGCAGATAAGAAAAGATTATCGCATTATCCGCTACGCAAAATTTCACGGCGGGCTTGAAGCGGTAAATTTTGCGAGCACTGCGCCCAAGCTCGGAAGCGATAAAATTTAAAAATGCGGTGCGAAACTGCGAAGCGCCCTTTAAATTTGCGGGCAGAATTCTATAATCCGCATTAACGTTAAAATTATATAGAGCTAGCATCGCTCGCGCTCGCGAAGCCGCATCATAATCCTGCAGCGCCTCTGGCGCAATCTCGCGCCCGTTCGCATCAAAGCCAAAAATTTCGCCGCAAAAGAATTTTTTATTAAAAGCTTCAGCATTTAAAATTTCATCATCAATAAGCTCATTATCGCGCCGCAGATCCGCTTTTTGGCGTTTTTTGCGCGCCGCGATATCTCGTTTTGATGCAGCAATATCTCGTAACAAAGCTGATTTCTCGTCCGAGCGCTTAGCGTAGAAAAAATTCTTTTGTGCGGAGCTAGTATCGTAAAAAGCCCTTGCTGTAAAATTCCTATTTGCGCCGCCTTTTTGCGCACTCTTTGCAGCGCACGGCTTAGAGGCATTATGATTAAGTGCGTCCGATTTATCGCTTAGAAACTTTTTAGATTTTCCGCTAAATTTCTTACTTTCGGCGTGCGTAAAGCAAGTAGCGTTAAATTTGTTAGAATTTAAAGAATCCTTGGAATTTAGCTCGCCTGTTTCATCGTCGTAAGCATTTGATTGCGGCGTAGTGCACGATTTTTTAACCGCTTGCCTGGGCTTGCCGGCATTACTTAAATTCCTTGGAATTTTAATCATCTTCGCAAGGCTTGCAACCGAATTCTTGATTTAAATTGAAAACCTTACAGTATTCGCAAAATACGCAGCTAACGCTTCTTTTAGCGCATACGAGCGGGATTTTGCGCTTTTTTACTTCGCCTTTGATTTTTTTCATCGTGTTGTGGTTTAAAAAGCTCGTAAGCATAACGACGCACTCGGTATCTTGCGGGATCGGCTTGCGATTTACGCGATTTTCGTTTCGTGCGTCCCAGTGCTCGATGTTGCTCGCACCAAGGTCTTTTAAAACCGCCTTAATGGGCGTAATCTCATCTGCTCCTATAACTAAAACGTTCATTTCATCCCCTTCTATGATTGATAGTCGTTATTATAACAGAGAAAGATTAAATTTAACTGATAATATATATAAAAATTTGAAATTATAAGCTGGAATTTTACCGGCTCATATTTGATATTTACTCGCTTAAAGCTAGACTTACTGCCGCATCGATGTGGATCTGCGTAGTATCAAATAGCCACGCGGCGGTATCTGCTTGCGATACGAGCAGTCCGATCTCCGTGCAGCCCAGTATAACGCCCTGCGCACCGCGAGCTCTAAGCCCTTCAATGATCTGCAAAAATTTCTTCTTGGAATGCGGTAAGATTTTACCAAAGCAAAGCTCATCAAAAATTACTTCGTTTACCGCTTCCATTTCGTCTGCATTCGGCACGAGTACCTCTACGCCGCCATCTATCAAGCGCTGTTTGTAAAAATCCTGCGTCATCGTGTAGATCGTGCCGAGCAGCCCTACTTTTTGCACGCCACGTTTTCGCAGCTCACTTAACGTGGCGTCCGCGATATGCACGAAAGGCACGGAGATAGCGGCTTTTATCGCCTCGTAGCACTTATGCATCGTGTTAGTGCAAAGAAAAATATAATCCGCGCCGCCGCTTTGCAAAACCCGCGCGTGACGAGCTAGAATTTCGCCCGCCCTGCCCCACTCACTATCTCTTTGGCACCGCTCGATCTCGTCAAAATTTAGACTACTTAGCAGGATCTCGCCGCTACTTAGCCCGCCTAGACGCTCGTTAATTTTGCGATTGATCCCATCATAATAGGTAATCGTAGATTCGTAGCTCATACCGCCGATTAGTCCAATTTTTTTCATGGATTTCTCTTTTAAAATTTATACGGAATTTTATGCAGTCCCGCGAAATTTAATAAAATTCCGGATTGCAAAATTTGCAGAGCCGGAATTTCAACAAATAGCCGCAAAGCTTAAGCATTCTCGCTCGCGACGCCCGCAGAGATAACCTCATCGCCGAAATCGGCATTCGCAAGCCGCTTGAGCTGGCGGTAACGTCTCATCGCATCAGCTTTGTTTGCCTCATAAAGCTTGCCCGCGTGCTCCGGATCGATCTTTTTAAGCGCGTTGTAGCGCACTTCGTTTAGCAAAAATTCCTCATAAAGGCTCCAGTCCGGCTCTTTGGATGAAATTTTAAGCGGATTTTTGCCCTCAGCCGCAAGTCGCGGATCGAAGGTGTAGGTCGGCCAATAGCCGCATTTGCTCGCAAGCTCGGCTTGATCGCCCGAGCTGCCCATGCCGCCTTTGATGCCGTGCGCGATACACGGCGAATACGCTATGATAAGGCTAGGTCCCGGGTAAGCCTCCGCCGCCATGATCGCTTTTAGCGTCGCGGCTTGGTTTGCGTTGGAATTTACCTGCGCGACGAAGATGTTACCGTAGGTCATCGCGATCTGGCCGAGGTCTTTTTTCTGCACCGCCTTGCCGCCTGCGGTAAACTGCGCGATCGAGCCGCGGCGGCTAGCTTTGGAGCTCTGCCCGCCCGTGTTTGAGTAAACCTCGGTATCTAGCACCAGCACGTTTACGTCCTCGCCGGTAGCCAGCACGTGATCAAGTCCGCCGTAGCCGATGTCATAGGCCCAGCCGTCGCCGCCGATGATCCACTGCGATTTTTTGTTTAGATACTGCTTCAGTTCTAAAATTTCACGAACCCCCGGCGCGTCCAAATTTTGTTCTAGCAGCGGCACCAGCCTATCTCTGATCTGAGCGGATTTTAGCGTATCGTTTCTGTTCTCAATCCAGTCGTGATAAAGCGCCTTTAGCGCGTTTGGCACGCTTGAGAGCGAGCCCAGCATAAGATCCTCGATCTTATGGCGCAGCGTCTCGCTTGCGATCTTCATTCCCAGCCCAAACTCGGCGTTATCCTCAAAAAGCGAGTTCGCCCACGCGACGCCGCGGCCGTTCTCGTCCTTGCGGTACGGCATCGAAGGCGCCGATCCGCCGTAGATCGAGCTACAGCCCGTGGCGTTGGCTACGATCATATGATCGCCGAAAAGTCGCGTGATCAGCGTGATATACGGCGTCTCGCCGCATCCAGGGCACGCGCCGTGAAATTCAAAATACGGGCGCGCAAAGCCCACGCCCTTGACGCTTGATCTGTCCATCAAATCGTCTTTATATCTTACGTGCTCAAATAAAAAGTCCGCACTCTCCTGCTCGCCCTTCGCAAGTTCTTCTTCAAGCGGCACCATGACGAGCGATTTTTCCTTACTCGGGCAGTTTTCGGCGCAAAGCGCGCAGCCCGTGCAATCTAGCAGGCTTACTTGGATCTTATATTTTAACCCCTTTAGCTCCTTACCCTTGGCTTCTAGTAGGTGATCTTTTAAATTTGAAGGCGCGGCAGCCTCGTCCTTTTCGTCTAGCAAAAACGCTCTGATTACGGCGTGAGGGCAGACGAAGGCGCACTGGTTGCACTGGATGCAGTTTTGCTCGATCCATTTAGGCACCGTGACGCCCACGCCGCGTTTTTCAAATCGCGTCGTGCCCGCGTCAAACCCGCCATCCTCGTGCCCTAAAAACGCCGAGACCGGCAAGCTATCGCCGCGCGCTGCATTCATCGGTTTTACGATCTTTTCTATAAATTCGTCGCCTTTATATTTGTCGTTTATATCCGCTGCGTCATCTTTTAAATTTACCCACGCAGGATCGATCGCTACCTGCACCAAAGCGTCCGCGCCCCTATCGATCGCATCGCAGTTCATCGCCACGACCGCCTCACCCTTTTTGGCGTAGGTTTTCTTGGCATATTCCTTCATATAGCTCTGCGCCTGCTCAAACGGAATGATGCCGCTAAGCTTGAAAAACGCCGATTGCATAATCGTATTGGTGCGACCTCCGAGCCCTATGTCGTGCGCTAGTTTGGTGGCGTTTAGAATGTAAAATTTTACCCGTCTTTGGGCTAGAATTTTTTTGACCTTGTTTGGAAGCTTTGCCGCCGTCTGCTCGGCATCCCAGATGGAATTTAAAAGGAAGGTGCCGCCTTCGCGGATGCCCCCGATGACGTCGTAGATGTCCAGATACGCAGCGACCGAGCAGGCGACGAAATGCGGATTTGAGACGAGATAGGTCGAGCGGATCGGTCTTTTGCCGAAGCGTAGGTGCGAGCGCGTGTAGCCGCCCGATTTTTTGCTGTCGTAGGCGAAATACGCCTGCGCGTAAAGATCGGTTTTATCGCCGATGATTTTGACGGAATTTTTATTCGCGCCCACGGTGCCGTCCGCGCCAAGGCCATAAAACAGGCACTCGGTCTCATCCTCGTAGCCGAGCGAAATTTTATCTCCCACGGGTAGAGATAGATGAGTCACATCGTCGTCGATGCCGATCGTAAAGCCGTTTTTAGGCTCGTCCGCCTTTAAATTTTCATACACGGCGATTAGCTGTGCAGGATCGACGTCCTTAGAGCTTAGCCCATACCTGCCGCCCACGATGAGCGGAGCGTCCTCGCGCCCGTAAAAAGCGGCTTTTATATCCAGATACAGCGGCTCGCCGAGGCTGCCGGGTTCCTTCGTGCGGTCGAGCACGGCGATTTTACGCACGCTTTTAGGCATCGCGGCGAAGAGATATTTGAGGCTAAAAGGCCTGTAGAGATGCGCTTTTAGCATGCCTACCTTCTCGCCCTTCGCATTTAGATGATCGACCACCTCCTCAAGGGCTTGATTGACCGAGCCCATCGCGACGATCACGCGCTGCGGCTCACTTGCACCGTAATAGACGAAAGGCGCGTACGACCGCCCCGTGATCTTTGAAATTTCGCTCATATACTCCGCGACGATGTCCGGAAGCGCGTCGTAAAATTTATTAACTAGCTCGCGCGTCTGAAAATACACGTCGTCGTTTTGCGCCGTGCCGCGAGTTTTAGGATGCTCGGAGTTTAGCGCGTTCTCTCTAAATTTACGCACCGCCTCACGATCGAGCAAGCGATCAAACTCGGCATAGTCCATCACCTCGATCTTTTGAATTTCATGGCTCGTGCGAAATCCGTCGAAAAAGTGCAAAAACGGCACTCGCCCCTTAATCGCCGCAAGATGCGCGATACCGCCCAGATCCATCACCTCCTGCACGCTGTCGCTTGCAAGCATCGCAAAGCCGCTTTGGCGACAGGCGTAGACGTCTTGATGATCGCCGAAAATTGAAAGCGCCTGCGCCGCAAGCGCGCGCGCCGCGACGTGAATGACGCCCGGAAGCATCTGGCCCGCGATCTTGTACATATTTGGAATTTTTAGCAAAAGCCCCTGCGATGCGGTGTACGTCGTCGTAAGCGCGCCTGCTTGGAGTGAGCCGTGCACGGTGCCCGCCGCGCCGCCCTCGCTTTGCATCTCGACTACTTTAACGGGCATGCCGAAGAGGTTTTTCTTGCCCTGCGACGCCCAGATATCGGTGTAATCCGCCATAGGCGAGCTAGGCGTGATCGGATAGATGCCCGCGACCTCGGTGAAGGCGTATGAGACGTAAGCCGCCGCCTCGTTTCCGTCCATCGTTTTCATAACTTTTACCATTTTTCGTCCTTTGGAATTATCAAATTTCGCTAATTTTACATATTTATTGCTTAAAAATTTAAATGCTTCGCAAACCGAATAAAATTCTAAAGCTTTATCACAGCAGGCGGGCTACAAGCGCGATCTGCTGGCAGTTTTAGACGAGCATTGCGGGCGATTTGAGACGGGCTCTTTCACCGCTTTGAAAATAAATTTTTGCGTACTTTAAGCGCAGATCGCGAGTAACAGGTAGAGATTAATGCAAATTTAGCCGTCTGGCTTGAAATTCTGACCCAAATATCAAATGACGGGAATACGCGAAAATTAAGAAATTTAAAAATGCACCTACCACAAGATGAAAAAACCTCATATCGCAACAAACTGGATAATAAAATTTAGCCACTACAAAGCCTCAACTGCTATACGCATCCAAACTCGACGTAGCAAAATTTTATTTATAGCTTATAACATCGCGGTATATAAAATTTCAACGCATTCTGCCAAATACAAGAAATTTTATTGCTTCCTAACGAGCGCAGCGCAAATTTCATTTTAAATTTTCATTGATTGATCGCTACGTGAATTTTACTCCATGCGACTTTGCGTTTTGAGCGTAAATTCTATTTCCGCAATCTAAGCAGAGGATAAATTTAGCTATAATCCTCCGCTTAGATTTAGCACGAAACGCGGCACGTATATACGGCACGGAATTTAAAATTTTAAAATTCCGAGCAGAACTCGAAAAACTAAAAACCGCTAAATGCGCTAAATTTAAAGTTTAAATTTAAAAGCTGGAAAGAGAAAACCGATGAACGTCCATAAAATCGCTTACACGAGAGTTATCGCGCTGGCGTTTGCCGCCTTTATTTTTAACACGACGGAATTTATCCCCGTGGCCCTGCTAAGCGACATTGCGGCGGATTTTAAGATGGATGTTACGAGTACGGGCCTAATCATCACGATCTACGCGTGGACGGTGAGTATCCTTTCGCTGCCGCTGATGCTGCTAACCTCAAAGCTTGAGCGCAAGAGGCTGCTTTTGCGACTTTTCGTGCTATTTACGCTAAGCCACGTCCTGGCCGCCATTGCGTGGAATTTTGCCGTTTTGGTAATCGCGCGCCTTGGCATCGCGATTTCGCACGCGATCTTTTGGTCGATCACCTCATCGCTCGTCGTGCGCCTAGCGCCGATAAACAAAGGCTCTCAGGCTATCGGCATGCTGGCTTTGGGCACCTCGCTGGCGATGGTTTTGGGGCTTCCTTTGGGGCGCGTGGTCGGCGAGCTTTTGGGTTGGAGGATTACGTTTTTTGCGATCGGCGCGCTTGCGGCTGCGGAAGCGCTGTTTCTTTGGAAAATTTTACCGTTTTTACCAAGCCGCCGTGCAGGCTCCCTTGCTAGCTTGCCGATGCTAGCAAGGCGTCCGATGCTGCTTGCTTTGTATCTGCTTACATTTTTGATCGTAGGCGCGCATTTTACGACCTATAGCTACGTCGAGCCCTTCGTGGCGAAATTTAATCCCGCAGGCAATCACTTCGTAACCTACGTCCTGCTTGCATTCGGCGCTTCGGGCATTCTTGCTAGCGTGCTTTTTTCGAAGCTTTACCGCCCTTTTCCAAACGCATTTTTGATCTGCGCGATTCTCTTTATCCTAGCCTCGGTGCTAACGCTAAAAGTTTTTGTCGCAAATGACGTAGCGCTACTGCTTGCAGCTTTCGTCTGGGGAGTGGGAATTTTTGGCTTTGGGCTTTGTTTGCAGATTAGGGTTTTGGCGCTGGCTCCGGATGCTACCGATGTCGCGATATCGATCTACTCGGCGATCTATAACGTAGGTATCGGCGGCGGAGCGCTTTTGGGGCATCAGGTCGCAACGAGATTCGGACTTGAGCGCATAGGCGAGGCGGGCGCGATACTGGGCGCGCTAGGGCTTGCAAGCTACCTCTATGCAAGCGTGAAATTCGCGCAGAAAAATAGCGCGTAGGCTAAATTTACGAAAGAGCTTGGGCGAGATTAGCACGCTCTTTTAGTTGGCGCTTTAAAACGGCGGCTTTGTGGGATAAATTTTTAAAATTTATCCCTGCGATTAGCTAAATTTTGCAGATAAATTTAATCTCGCGCTTAGCCCCACTGGCTGTTTTATTCATCATTCGCACCCGCGCCATATCCGCCCAAAGCTCTTAAAATTTACCCCTAGCTACAGCGATAAATTTTAAAATTTAGCGACAGAGTGCAAAAATTTAAAGCGCGAGCCGCCAAAATTTAACTACTTTATAAACCCGACCTGCGGTAAAATTTCAGCTAGCGCCGCATCCTTTTTCTCGTTAAATTTGACCTTGTTCTGCTCAAAAAGATTATTTCCGTGGGCGTCTATGGAGACGATGAGCGGACCAAACTCCCTCACGCGGCACTTCCACAGCGTCTCAGGCATCCCAAGCTCCGTCCAGTCCGCGCTCTCGATCTGCTCTACTTGCGTTGCGGCGACCACCGCGCAGCCCGCGGGAAATACGCAGTGTATCGCGCCAAACTCCTTGCAGCCGCTCATCGTGCCCTCGCCCATGCCGCCTTTGCCGACAATGAGGCGCACGCCCGTTTTAGCGATAAATTCGCGCTCGAATTTCTCCATCCGCATGCTCGTAGTCGGCCCGACCGAGACCATCTCAAAGCCCTCTTTACCGCCATTGCCCGCTTTTCTGATGATCGGCCCCGCGTGCAGGATCGCGCCGCCTCTGATATCAAGCGGCAGCTCGCGGCCCTCCTGCACGACGCGTCTGTGCGGCACGTCGCGACAGGTGACGATGTGTCCGCTGAGGTAGATCACGTCGCCGATTTTGATATCCGCTAGATCCTCTGCGCCGATCGGCGTGGTTAAAATTTTCTTACTCATAGCGCGAACTCCTTGTGCGATTTTACGGCAAAGCTTAGCTGCTCGTCCCAGACGATGTGGCCTTTGCGGTGCGACCAGCAGCCCACGTTTACGGCGACGGCGATGACGCTTGGGTGGCGGGCGCAGTTTTCGATATGCACGCCCATCACGGAGCTTGCGCCGCTCATGCCCTGCGGGCCCAGGCCGATTTTATTGATGCCCTCTTCGAGCAGCTTTTCGGTTAGCGCGGCTCGGTCGTTTGGATTGTGCGAGCCAAGAGGCCTCATCAGCGCTTTTTTAGATAGCAGCGACGCCACGTCTATCGAGGTACCCACGCCCACGCCGACTAACAGCGGCGGACAGGCGTTTATGCCGTAGCTGGTCATTATGCCCATGACGAATTTCACTACCCCCTCGTAGCCCATGCCCGGCATCAGCACGGTTGCCTTGCCGGGCAGGCTACAGCCGCCGCCCGCCATATAGGTGTGTATCTCGCACTCGCTGCTTTGCGGTACGATCTCCCAAAAGACGCTAGGCGTGCCCTTGCCGACGTTTTTGCCGGTGTTGTACTCATCAAAGGTCTCGACGCTGTTGTGGCGCAGCGGAGCCTCGCACGTCGCTCGCAGCACGGCCTCTCGCAGCAGCTCCTCAAGCTCGCCTATGAGCGGGAAATTTGCGCCGCAGCGTACGAAAAACTGGATCACGCCCGTATCCTGGCAGGACGGACGGTCTAGTTTCTTTGCAAGGCGCTGGTTTTCAAACATCGTTTTGTAGATTTCTCTCGCCAGCGGCTGCGTTTCGCGCTCGCTAAGCTCGCTCAGCTTCGCCGTCACGTCGTCGGGCAGCACCTTACCCGTGTAGCCGACGAATTTTGCCATGACCTCTGTCATTTTTTGCACGGCATTTTGTTTATCCATTGCTTCTCCTTTTTTCAAATTTTTCATAGACACCCGCTAGGACGCAGCCCGCAGCGTAGCAGAGCAGGTCGGCAAAATCAAACGTCCCGCCGATCATTACTTTTAAAATTTTATTTTCTATGCCTAAAATTTGCACGGCGCCAAAATACTGCGCGAGCTCCAAAGCCGCCGCGAACGAAAAAATTTTAAGCGGCAAATTTAAAGGCGGCGCGC
>NZ_CALKTS010000125.1 GCF_937997595.1 uncultured Campylobacter sp.
GCCAGCTCGCGCGGCCACACGCAGCCTCGCTCATCGTGGCTGCTTTCGATCGCCACGGCGATAAGGCGGCTTGCGCCGATGCCGTAGCAGCCCATAAAAAACGGCTGCGCCTTACCGTTTGCGTCCAAAAATCGCGCCCCCATCGGCTCGGAATATCGCGTGCCGAGCTGAAAGATATGGCCCACTTCGATGCCTTTTGTGATGCCAAGCTCGCCGCCGCAGCACGGACATGCGTTGCCTTCGCCCACGGCCGCGAGATCCGCAAAGCGCGATTCGTTAAAATTTATCACGCTAGCGCCCACGTAGTGGTAATCCGGCTCATTTGCGCCCGCGATCATCTCGCGCGCTCCTTTTAGCTCGGCGTCGATGTAAAATTTCGCTCCCTCGCCGAGCCCGAAAGGTCCGCAAAAGCCCGCCGTAAAGCCAGCTCGCGCGATCTCCTCCTCGCTGGCATCGACTAGCTCTAGCGCGCCTGCGGCATTTTGCGCCTTGGTCTCTTGCAGCTCGTCGCAGCCGCGGATAAAAAACGCTACGATCTCGCTGCGATCCTCATATAGCGCTTTTTTGATCACCGCTTTGATGGTGTAGAATTTATCCACTTTGAAAAATTCCGCCACCGCATCGATCGTTTTCATCGCGGGGGTTTTAAATTTCATCATGCCGTCGGTTTCGGGCGCGGCGGCGTTTGTAGTTTTTGGCGCACGGCGCGCAGCCTCGATGTTTGCGGCATACTCGCAGCGCTTGCACACGACGATATCGTCCTCGCCGTTGTCCGCTAGCACCATAAACTCCTTACTGCCGCTGCCGCCGATCGCACCGCTATCCGCATCGACCGCGCGGAAATTTAACCCAAGTAGCGTAAAGATCCGCGAGTACGCCTGCCTCATCACCTCAAACTCACGCTTCATATCCGCAGCGTCTGCGTGGAAGCTATAAGCGTCCTTCATCGTAAACTCGCGTCCGCGCAGAAGCCCAAAGCGAGGGCGCGCCTCGTCGCGGAATTTCGTATTGATCTGATAGATATTTAGCGGCAGCTGCTTGTAGCTCGTGATCTTATCCGCTACCATCAAAACCGCCGCCTCCTCGTTGGTAGGGCTTAGCACGAAGTCGTTATCCTTGCGGTCTTTGAAACGCAGCAGCTCCTTACCGTATTTGGCGTAGCGACCGCTTTTTTTCCACGCATCCGCGGACGTCACGACGCTAAAAGAAACCTCTTGCGCGCCCGCGGCATCCATCTCCTGCCTGATGACGGCGCAGATCCGCTCTAGCACTATCTTTCCTAGCGGCAAAAAATTATAAAGCCCGCTGCCCAGCTGCTCGATAAATCCCGCGCGGATCAAAAGCGCGTGGCTAGGTAGTACCGCGTCTCTAGGGGCCTCTTTTAGGCTCGGAGCGAAAAGCTTGCTAAATTTCATTCTGTCTGTCCTTTTTCTCGTTTTCTTGATTTAAAAATTTTTCGTAGTTTTCTTGCAGTTCAAAAATTTCGACCAGCGCGTTTACCGCGCCGCCCTCATCATCCGCGTTGCCGAGGTTTTTTAAATTTACCGTCGGAGCGTGCAGAAACGCTTTAAAAACCTGATGGATCAGTTTGCGCGCCTCCTCCGCATCGCTGTGCTTTAGATAGCCCTTTTTAAGCGCCTTGGCTAGCTCTAGCTCGGCTACCTGTTTTGCGCTTTGACGCAAAGCCTTGATGATCGGCGTGGATGCCGCTGCCTTGAGCCATTTGAAAAACTCATTCGTGCATTTTGCCACGATCGAGTAAGCGATCTGCGCCTGCTCCTCGCGAAGCAGTAAATTTTTCTTTACGATCTCTTC
>NZ_CALKTS010000126.1 GCF_937997595.1 uncultured Campylobacter sp.
GAGATCACGCTTTTGGGGCGCGGCGACCGCACCGTCAAAATCAACGAAAACCGCGTGAGCCTCGATCTGCTCGAAGCCAAACTCCGCTCGCACGAATTTATCGGCGAGTGCAGGATCGATCTGCACCCGCAGCGCGACCGCGCCGTAGCTCTTATCAAGCTTAGCGAGCGCGGCGAGCAGGCGTTTCGCGCAGGCGGTAAAAAGGGCGTCACGGACGAGCTAAAGGCCTTTTTGAAGCCTGAATTCGGCGCGATTTTGCGCTACTTCAAAATCGCGAGCAAGCTGCCTTTTAACGAGCAGGGCAAGCTAAGCAAAAAGGACTTTTTAA
Source organism: uncultured Campylobacter sp. (assembly GCF_937997595.1). Lineage (GTDB taxonomy): Bacteria > Campylobacterota > Campylobacteria > Campylobacterales > Campylobacteraceae > Campylobacter_B. The sequence continues at coordinate 329 of NZ_CALKTS010000126.1, forward strand.
GCGCCCTGCAGCGCTACGAAGTGCCCGTTTTCGAGCGGAGCGCGGAGAATGAGTTTCGCGCGAAGGTGCGAGCCAGCGACTTTTATTTCGACGGACACTTTGCGCGATTTGCGCTGGTGCCCGCGTTTATGCAGCTTCGCTTCGTATTGATCTGCGCAAAAGCCCTCGGCTACGAGCTGGACAACATGCAAAAGATAGAAAATTTAAAATTTACGAATTTCATCCGCCCGGGCGATGAAATTTCAATCAAAATCACCGAAGCAAGCGGCAAACTCCGCTTTGAAATTTCAAACGACAAGGTCTGCGCCAGTGGAAGAATTTGCCTTTAAGCCCGCATTTTTACTGCCCTACTTCAACCACCCCGCGCGCATCGCCGAGCTCGTAAGCGCCCTGGCGCCCATCGCGCCCGTGCTGATCGTGGATGATGGCAGCGACGAAGCGAGCAAAAGCGCGCTGAATGGGCTTGCAGCTCAAATTTACACACGCGCGCAAAACGGCGGCAAAGGCGCTGCAGTGTGCAACGGGCTGGCGTGGGCGAAGGAGCTTGGATTTACGCATGCCTTTCAGATCGATGCGGACTTTCAGCACGACGTAAGCAGATGCGAGGAATTTTTGGCGTTTGCGGCGCGGCAGCCCGCCGCGCTGATCTGTGCCGCTCCCGTATATGACGAAAGCGCGCCCAAATCCCGCCTACACGGACGCAAGATAATGAATTTTTGGTGCGTGATAAACACCCTTTCGCACCGCATAAAAGACGCGATGTGTGGCTTTAGAATTTACCCGCTAGAGGGGATCGTGCCGCTTCTGTCCCGCACGAAAAGCCGCAGGATGGGCTTTGATGCCGAAATTTTAATTCTGGCCGCGCGCGCGGGGCTAGAGATAAAATGGCTCGATCTGGCGGTGCGCTACGAAGCGGGCGGGGTGAGCCACTTCGCGCCGTTTCGAGATAATTTCGGAATTTCGCTGATGCACGCTAGGCTATTTTGCGGACTTCCGCTTTGGCTTGCAAAAAGGGCGCTAAAACGCGCCTGCGATAAATTTAAAAAGCGTGGCTTACGGGAGGCTTCGCAGCAGAGCTCGAACGAAATTTTGCAAGGGCTAGCGGGGCAAAGCTTTTGCAGCAGCGCGCGGCGCGATAGTTGCAAAGGTGCGAAAGAGGAGATGGACGGCGGCGCAAACGAAAAAGCTGGTACCGAAAAATGCGGCGACAAAGCCGCAGCGCAAAGTTCGCTCGTAAATGCCTCGTCGCAACATGCCGCCGCAAAGGACGGGCGCGATGGCTAAACACTGGAGCGAAAACAACGAAAAGGCGGGCGCAGCGCTTTTAAATTTAGCCCGCTTCATCACGCTTCACACGCCTGATTTTTGCATGCGAGGCACCGCGCTTTGTATCTCGGCGATCTATTTTGCGCTGCTTAAAAATGAGCGACGCACGATCAGGGAGTTTTTGCGGCGCGCGCTTGATCGCGAGCCCAAGGCCCGCGAAATTTACGCGAATTTTTATAAATTTTCCCTCAGTCTGTGCGAAAAAATCGCGGTTTGGAACGGCAAGATCGCGCTGGATCAAATTCGCGTGCAAAGCGGTATGAAGGAGCTTTTAAGCGACGGAACGGGCAAAATTTTAATCACTTCGCACTTCGGCAACACCGAGATCGCGCGCGCCCTTTCGGCAAGCACGGCGGGGATAAAAATCAACGTGCTGATCTTTCGCAAACACAGCGAAAATTTTATGAAATTTATCGAAAAAATGGGCGGCGGCGTGAAAATTCTCTACGTCGGCGAGCTTGGCATCGGCGAGATGCTGCAAATCAAAGAGCTGCTGCAAAACGGCGAGCACATCGCGATAATGGGCGATCGCATGCCGGTGGGCTCAGATAAATTTCAAAGCGAGGATTTTTTAGGGCGTAGCGCAAATTTCCCGATCGGCGGCTATCTACTCGCTAAAATTTTAGGCGCGCCGCTATTTAGCCTATGGTGCTACGAGGGGCGCAGCGGCCACGAGCTTCGGCTGCAGCCGCTACCTGCGCCGCTAAAGAGCCGCGACAAGGCGCGATCTGTAGCACCGCCGCTTAAATGCTACGTGCGACAGCTCGAGCTTTATGCCAAAGAATTTCCTTCTCAGTGGTATAATTTCTTTGATTTTTGGGCACAAGGAAAAAACGCGAGCGATGCAAAGCGCGCCGCCACGCAAAATCTCGGCGAGACGAGCATGGATACTGCGTCAAATTTAAATGGCGTAGCGGATTTAAACGACACGGCAAGTTCGAATGCCGCGTCAAATTTAAAAAGTACGGCGAGCTCGGATACTGCGCTAAATTTAGATAATTCAAATTTGAGCGCTGCAAAATCCGCCGCGCAAGACGAAAAATTTTATAGCGGAGAGAAAAATGAAAGAGTATAAATTTCGCGCCAGATTTTACGACGCCGATCCGATGGGCGTGATGTGGCACGGCAACTACGTAAAGCTCTGTGAGGACGCTAGATGCGAGTTTTGGCGCGACGCGGGCTACACATATATGCAGATGAGAGATGATGGATTTATATATCCCATTATCAAAATGGAGTTTAAATTTATCGCGCCGATACTTTTTGACGACGAGGTTGCGGTGAGCATCGAGCTGCTCGAGTGCGACACGATCATAAAATTCTCCTACCGCATCAAAAGCCCATCCGGCGCGCTCCTAGCCAAGGCAACCACGTCGCAAGCCGCGGTGGAGCTTGATTCTAAAAGGACGCTGTATGAGATACCGCCGCAGTTAAGGGCGTGCGCGGATAAAATTTTAGCGGGGAAAAATTCTGCGAATAAAATTTCGGCAGCAAACAAAGCCGCGCCCGAGCAAGAGCGCTCTCAAAATGCCGCGGCGAATAAAATTTTACCTAACGATAACGAGCAGTGAAATTTAGCGAGCATAAAATTTAAAGGACTACGATGAAAATTTTAGCTTTATTTTTGGCGATTTTGGGACTTGCGAGCGCGCTTGAAGTAAGCGATCTGGCGCTTAAGACCGACAATATCGGCGGCAAATTTAGCGAAACGCTCAGCATCGAGGGCTTTGCCGAGCCCGTACGAAGCAGCGGCGAGTTTAGGATCAAGGGCGGCGAGCTGTTTTGGACGACGCTAAAGCCGGTGCGAAGCGAGCTAAAAATCGGCGCGGACGGCGTTTTTGAGCGTAGCGGCGCGGCATGGATCAAAAGCGCCGATTCGCTTTTTGATAAGGACACTTTTTTGGCGATCTCGCGCCTGGACGTAGCGCGGCTTAGCAAAAATTTCTCGATCGCGCTAAGCGGCAGCAAAGATGCGTGGCGCGCCGAGCTAAGCCCCAAGGGGATGCTGCAAAATATCTTTAAAAATATCGTGATCGAGGGCGGCGCCTACGTCAGAGTGCTGCGAATTAGCAGCGCTAACGGCGACGTGAGCGAAAACGTATTTTCGGACGTCGTGAGCTTAGATGAGTAAGAGCGCGATCCTAGCGGTATTCGGCGCGGCATTCATCGCGCTTTGCGCCTTTATAGCGTTAAATTTAAACCGCGTAAATTCCGATTTTTACGAGCTAAGCGGCATTGAAATTTCGGGCGAGCAGAAACAAAGCGTCGAGGATTTCAACCGCGAGATTGCGCGGCAAATCATCGTCGCAAGCGCAGAGAAGGCGAGCTTTGGCGCGTTCATTGCGGATATGCAAAAAAGCGGGCTTTTTGAGAGCATAATTTACGAGGTAAAGGACGCGAGCGTGTATCAGAGCGAGCTTGCGCGCTTTGCGCCCGCGATGCTCGATGATGCGAGCGTGGAGCTTTTAAAAAGCGATCCGCAGGCCTTTTTTGAGCGTAGCGCGCGTGAGCTTTATTCAAAATTTCGTCCGCTTAGCCTCTCGCAGGACTTTTTCTCGCTCAGCCTTCACTCGCGCCTTAGCTCTCGCGGCGCAATCAAGCTTGATCCTGCGCAAAACCGCTTCATCGCGACCATTGACGGCGCGCCGCACTACCTCGCTACGGCCAAACTCGCTCCGAAAGCAAACGACGACGCGCTTAGCGCGCTGGTGCACAAGGCGCAAAAGAGCAAAATTTTAATCTCAGGCACCGCCCTTTTTAGCGCTTTGGGCAAAAGCGCGGGCGTGCGCGAAAGCTCCGTCGCTGGCGCCGTTTCGCTTAGCCTGTGTGCGGCGCTGCTGCTGGCGGCATTTTCGCGCGCACGTATCTTCTGTCTGCTGCTGCCTGCGCTTTTCGGGCTTGCCTGCGGCGTAGCGGCTACGATGGCGATCCGCGGCTCGATCCACATCCTAAGCGCCGTGGTTTCGACGAGCCTAATCGGGCTGATGCTGGATTACGCGGTGCACTGGCTCGGCGCAAACATCTCGCGCCGCATCGAAGCTCGCTCGATAAAAAGCATGCGAAACATCCTGCTTCTAGGGTTTTTCATCACCGCGGGAGGCTACTTCGTATTTTTATTCAGCCCGTTTTTTCTGCTCAAAGAGATCGCGATCTTTGCGATAGCCGCACTTGCGGGGGCATTTTGCTTTAGCTACTTCGCCCTGCCGCTACTACTTGCCGGGGCGGAATTTCGCCCCGCCCCGCTCTTTGCAAAAGCTCTTGAACTCTACGCAAAGGCTCTTTGCAAGATAAGCCTAAGCCCAAAAGCGCTCATTCTCGTTTGCGCGGCGCTGCTTGCGTTTTTGTATTTTAAAATGGAGCTTAAGGACGACGTCAGCGAATACGCGAGCTTGGATAAAAACCTAATCGCGATGAGCGCCAAGCTCGCAAGCATCGGAGGCTCCAGCTTCGATCTGATCGTGGGCAACAACGCGAGCGCGGTAGCCAAAGAGATCGTAGCGCGCGGTCTTGCGGACTCATACGCCGGCGCGCCGATTTTGGATCCAGCTACGCAGAGCTTTATCAAGCAGGCCTTTGCAAACTACGATAGAAGCGCATTTTTACGTCTCGGGCTTAGTCGCGAGCTCGTAGACGCAAACTTTGCCAAGATCGCGGATGCACCCATTTTAAGCTACGAGCAAGCTAGAAGCTCCATTCTTTTTGCCGCGATGCCGAGCATCGATCCGCATATCGCTTTTTTGCGCGGCGTGCGCGATAAAGCGGCCGTAAGCGAGCTTGCCGCGCAGATGGGCGCGCTGCATCTAAACATGCGAAGCGCCATAAGCGAGGCGTTTTCACAGATCAAAATCAACGCCTTGTATCTAAAATGTGCCGCATACGCGCTCGCGCTCGCATTGCTGTGGGCGTTTTTCGGCGCGCGAACGGCGTGGCTGATCGTCATCT
>NZ_CALKTS010000127.1 GCF_937997595.1 uncultured Campylobacter sp.
CTTCCGCCGCCGTCCTTGCCGCGGCAAACTTTATAATTGATAGAGCCGTCTTGCAGGCTTTGCGTGAGGCAACGGCGCTCGCCCGTGTCGCTGCCGCCAAAGATCGGCTTGCCGTCTAGGATTTGGCCGAGAAGCCCGCGGTAGTGCTCGGCGCCGAAGAATTTTTTATTGAAAACGAGCTCGTCGTCGCACGCGCCGTTCATGCAAATTTTATCGCCTTTTAAAACCAGGCTTAGCACGCTGATGCCGCTTGCGTAAATTTGAACCTCGGTTTGGTTTTTAAATTTACGCATAAAGCCCGCGTCGCTGGTGCGAGTAAGCGGCGAAATGACGGTGAAATTTACAGCTTGCGTAGAAGCGGGCTTGAGTGCAGTGGTAGCGCAGCCTGCGAGCAGAAGCGAAAGTGCAAGCGGCGCCAGAAAAGAGCATTTCATAAATAATCCTTAATTTAAGTTGGGTTTAAGTGCGTCTTGAGTAGAATACCGCCTTTAATCTTAATACCAGATTAAGTGGCCCCTTCGTCTAACGGTTAGGACATCGCCCTTTCACGGCGGTAAAACGAGTTCGAATCTCGTAGGGGTCGCCACTTCTAGTTTTAAAATTTTTTGACGCAAATCTTAGCTTTATAAAATTCTAAAATTTTATCTAATTTCTAAATTTCAAAATTATGCACTTTTGCTGCTTCCTGCGCTACAAAATTCCAAGACTGCAATAAAAATTCTACCTGATAATTTTAAAATTTATCCCCGCCGAATTTACGTAATAAATTTTATGCGGACATATGGAACTTAATGAAATAAAACTCGCAAATTTAGCTCTTTCTAAAAAAAATTCGCTAAATTTATTGAATGCAAAATTTTAAAGAATATGTAAATGAAATTCTAAAAAATCATCCTGGCGAGCGCGTCGCGAGCTTTAGTTTCGAGGGTGAGAAATACTGGCTAAAGCAGCCGGAACTGCGCATCCGCGGTGGATTGCTTACGAAAATATTTAAAGCAAATCCGAAAGCCTCTTTCGATTACGAAGCGCTAAAATGCGAGAGCTTGTACGCAGCCGGCGCGCCTGTGCCGCAGCTGGTGCTGCGAGACGAGAACTTTTTCGTACTCAAAGACGGCGGCACGCCGGTGGACGAGGTGCTAAAAAGCTCGGATGAGGCATCTTGCGTGGCGCTCATTCAGGGCTACGCTGCGGCGTTAGCACATCTACATTCGCGCGGCTTCATACACGGCAGACCCGCGCTGCGCGACGTTTTAGTAAAAAACGGCGAGATGAAATTTATAGATTTTGAAAATCGCGGCGAGCGCGGTGATCTGCAAAAAGCCAAAATGCGAGATTTTTTGCTGTTTGTTTATGATCTGTGTCGTGAAGGGCTGAGCGAAGGCTTGGTGCGCGCAGGCATTCGCACCTACGCCTCAAGCGGCGGGCAGGATGTAGTGCAAAGTGCGTGGGCTACGGTACTTGCGCTGCGTCCGATATATTTTATCGCTAGGCTTTTGCCGCAAAAATTTAAGGATCTAAACGCGCTCGTGCGCACATTTGAGCTCTGCCTAAAAATAATTGAGAAAAACGATGGTCAAACAAAGTAAATTCGCTAAATTTAAGCTAGTGATTATACTTGCCTATATGTCGGCTCTGGCGCCCTTGTCTACCGATATGTATCTGCCTGCGCTGGAAAAGGTAAAGGCAAGCTTTGCTACGAGCGAGTTTTACACGCAGTTATCGGTTGCGAGCTTTTTCATCGCTTTTGCGCTAGGACAGCTCGTTTATGGGCCGCTAAGCGATAAATTTGGTCGTAAAAAGCCGTTATACGCGGGCATTTTGCTTTTTATATGTGCATCGCTTGCCTGCGTGAGCTTTGATAGCGTTTATGCGTTTATATTTTTTAGGTTTTTGCAAGCTTTGGGCGGGTGCGCGGGAGTGGTACTTGCGAGAGCTGTTATTAATGACAAATTTGAGTTGCACGAGGCTGCGGCGATGTTTGCGCTGATGATGGTCGTAGGCTCGCTAGCGCCGATGCTAGCACCAACTTTAGGTGGATTTGTGCTAGATTTTTTCTCATGGCAAGCGATTTTTGCGATTTTGTTTGCGCTTGGAATTTTGCTTTTTGCATTTATATTTTTTGGACTCGACGAGAGCGCGCAGATAGACGAGACTGTTACACTTAGCGTAAAAGGCGTGCTTGGCGAATACGGCATAATCTTGCGAAATAAGGAATTTATGCGCTATACGCTAGGATTTGCAGTTGCGATGAGCGCGCTTTTTGCTTATATCACGGGCTCTAGCTTTATATTTTTGGGCTATTATGGGCTGGGCGAGCATGCCTTCGGCGCAGTATTCGGCATAAACGCTCTTGGAATGACTCTTGTTTCGGCACTAAATGCCAAACTCGTGCAAAATCGCGAACCCGCCGCTTTATTAAATTTCGGTCTAATAGCGATGCTCGTGATGAGCCTGATTCTGCTCGCATGCGCTATGCTTGGCCTTTCCTTCATCTGCTTTGAGGCTTCGCTTTTCGTATTGCTTTCATCGCTCGGCTTTGTCGCGCCTAACGCCACGACGCTTGCGATGGCGCTGTATAAGGACGGCAACTCTGGCGCAGCTTCGGCGGTACTGGGGACTGCGCAGTTTGCTATTGCCGGGGCTATTTCGTTTATCGTGGGTGCAGTGGGAGCGAATAAGCCGTTTTTGCTCGCAAGTGTGATGGCGATTTGTGCTCTTTGTGCGAACGCCGTGTATTTTTTATTGCGAGAAAAGAATCAAAAATTTTAATTTTAATATTTTTTAAATTTATCGTTAAGGATTGATTAGCTAAAATTAGCTCTCGTTCTTTCAGTGTAAGAAAGACAATTCGGTAAAAAGGAAACAAGCCAATGAGCGATATTATCGCATATAAACTTAACGGTGAAATTTACGATACTCAAAGTATCGGCGAGCACACAAGCGAGGCGCAGCCGATATATTTCGATAACTCCGAGGACGCGCTAAAGGTGATCCGCCACTCCTGTGCGCACCTTTTGGCGCAGGCGGTGCGCGAGCTATACCCGAGCGCTAAATTTTTCGTAGGACCCGCGATCGAGGATGGGTTTTACTACGACATCCGCGTCAGCAAAGATAACGGCGAAAAGCTCGGCGAAGAGGACTTAAAGACGATCGAAAAAAAGATGCGCGCGCTCGCCGAGGCAAATTTAGAGATTAAAAAGATAGCCTCCACAAAAGAGGCGGTCGCGAAAAAATATGCAAACGACGATCTTAAGCAGGAGGTTTTAAAGCGCATCCCCGAAGGCCCCGTAAGCCTATACGCGCAGGGCGAGTTTGAGGATATCTGCCGCGGACCGCATGTGCAAAATACGAAATTTTTGAAAAATTTTGCTCTTACGCGCATCGCGGGGGCGTATCTCGGCGGCGACGAGAAGCGCGAGATGCTAACTCGCATCTACGGCGTCGTATTTGCCGATAAAGATAGCCTTAAAAAACATCTTACGATGCTTGAAGAAGCTAAGAAGCGCGATCACCGAAAGCTCGGAGCCGAGATGAAATTTTTTACCTTTGACGAGCAGATCGGCGCAGGACTTCCGATCTGGCTTCCTGCCGGCACGAGGATGCGTATAAAGCTCGAGGAGCGCCTTTATAGGCAGCTTCGCAAGCGCGGCTACGAGCCGGTGCGCGGTCCTGAAATTTTAAAATCCGACGCGTGGAAGATCAGCGGACACTACAGCAATTACAAAGAAAATATGTATTTTACGACGATCGAGGAGCAAGAATACGGCATCAAGCCGATGAACTGCGTCGGTCATATCAAGGTTTATCAAAGCGAAATCCGCTCATATCGCGATCTGCCGCTTAAATTTTGCGAGTACGGCGTCGTGCACCGCCACGAAAAAAGCGGCGTCTTGCACGGACTTTTCCGCGTGCGCGAGTTCACGCAGGACGACGCGCATCTGTTTGTGATGCCAAGCCAGATCAAAGAAAACGTCTATGAAATTTTAGATTTTGTGGAGCTTTTGATGAAGGCTTTCGGCTTTGAATACGAGCTTGAAATTTCGACCAAACCGCAAAAGGCGGTCGGCGACGACGAGGTTTGGGATATCGCGACGAAGGCTTTAAAAGACGCGCTTGACGAAAAGGGCTTAAAATACGGCTTAGACGAGGGCGGCGGCGCTTTTTACGGACCTAAGATCGACATCAAAATCACCGACGCGCTCGGTCGAAAATGGCAGTGCGGCACGGTGCAGGTCGATTTTAACCTGCCTGCGCGCTTCGAGCTTGGCTATATCGACGAAAATAACGAAAAAAAGCAGCCCGTGATGCTGCATCGCGCGATTTTGGGAAGCTTCGAGCGGTTCGTGGGGATTTTGCTCGAGCACACCGCGGGCGAGCTTCCGTTTTGGATCTGTCCTACGCAGGTATCGATCGTGCCGATCGGTGAAGCGCACGCAGACTACGCGAAAGAAATTTTAAATTTGCTGCGTGAAGCAGACATTGACGGCGAAATTTTAGATAGAAACGAGACGTTAAATAAACGAATCAGAACGGCTGAAAAGCAGAAGGTGCCGCTCATCATCGTCCTAGGCGATAATGAAGTTTCGGCTCGCAGCGTGGCCTTGCGCGATCGCAGGGCGCGCGAACAGCGAAATTTAGGGCTGGATGAGTTTTTAAATTTCGTAAAAGCTAAATTAAACGAGGTGAATTTTTGAGCAGAGAGAAAGAGGTTTTTCTAAACGAGGACATTCCGGCTAGCGAAGTCAGGTGCATAGGCGACAACGGCGAGGTTTACGGCATAATTTCAAAGGCGCAGGCGTTGCAAATCGCCGAGCGAGAGGGCGTGGATCTGGTTTTGATAGCGCCCGATGCAAAGCCGCCCGTTTGCAAGGTCATGAACTATAGCAAATTTCGCTATCAGCAGGAAAAAAAGCTCAAAGAGGCGAAAAAAAAGCAAAAAATCATCGAGGTGAAAGAGATTAAGCTGTCCGCCAAAATCGCTCAAAACGACATTAATTACAAAGTAAAACACGCGAAAGAATTCCTTAGTAGCGGCAAACACGTCAAGCTTCGCGTATTTTTAAAAGGGCGCGAGATGTCGAGCCCGGAAATCGGCGTAAATTTGCTCAATAAAATTTGGGACGAATTTTTTGCAGAAGTTGCCGATCGCGATAAGGCGCCTGCGCTGGAGGGCCGCTACGTAAATATGCTGATCACGCCGAAAAAGGCGTAGCGTAAATTTAGCGGTATTTGCGCTGCATGCGGCAAAATTTTAAAATTTTGCGCTGTTTTCTCCGCGGCGCAGCGCGTAAATTTAAGCCGAATAGCGAAATTTTAAAATTTAATGCGGGCTAAGTTTATCTCTAAATTTAGCCCTTTAAATTTATATAGAATTTTCAGATTAAACGGAACCGCAAGCTAAACGCGCGGTAAAATTTAACTTTAAATTTATCTTGCGTTAATTTAAGCTATAAAATTCCTTAAATTCAAATTTTTCAAAGAAACTTTATTATATACTTCCCATTCACTTTAAAAAAAGGACGACCATGCCAAAGATGAAAAGCGTGCGCGGTGCCGTCAAGCGTTTTAAAGCGGGCAAAAACAAGATCAAAAGAGGCTCTGCGTTTCGCAGCCACATTTTGACGAAGATGTCTCAAAAACGCAAGAGGAATTTGCGCGAGGCCCAATACGTCGATTCTACGAACGTATCTGCGGTTAAAAAAATGCTTTGCAAATAGTGCGAAGTTAGTTTTTGACGAAAGTCATTCAAACTCCCCTAAATTTATGGATTTTAGGGCAAGATCCCCAAAGGGACGCCGATTAAGAAAGGATTAATATGGCAAGAGTAAAAACGGGCATCGTTAGACGCCGCCGTCACAACAAGGTGCTAAAGCTTGCGCGCGGATTTTATAGCGCAAGACGCAAACATTTCAGAAAGGCCAAAGAGCAGCTGGAGAGAAGCCTCGTTTACGCCTTCCGTGACAGACGCGCGAAAAAACGCGATTTCCGCAGACTTTGGATAGTGCGCATCAATGCAGCTTGCAGGCTAAACGACATCAGCTATTCTAAATTTATAAACGGACTTAGAAAAGCGGGCATCGAGCTTGATAGAAAAATTTTAGCAAATATGGCTATGAACGACGCCGAAGCTTTTGCAACCGTCGCAAAGAAAGCAAAAGCGGCATTAAAATAAGCTTTAAAATTTGGCCGCTCCAAGGCGGCTAAATTTTTAAATTTCGACAAAGCTTTTAATTTTAAAAGCGCGTCCGCAAATTTGTCGAAATTTAAGAATTTGGATAATTTTATTTGAGGCGGTGCAGAATGCTAAAGTCTTTGAAAAAAATCGTATCTCTTGCGCTTGTCGGTGCAGCAGGGTTCGGCTATGCGAGCGAGCAGAATTCCTGGGGCTATGCAAACGCGCAAAAATCACCTTCCAACAACACTTCCCGTTCCGATGTAATGAGCGCTGCGGATAGCTTGGGCGCGAAATTAAGCAGGCGCGACGCGGCTAGCGATAGCTCCGCGAGCGACGAGTATGAAAACTCATTTCGTATCAAGCTCGAGTATGCAAGAGGCTTTGCTAAAAAGGGTTCATATTCGGGCAGGCTTAATAATCAGCGCGTTATGATGCCTGCGTTTCGCTGGACGGGCAATAGCGGCGTAAATGCCGAGTTTTGGAACGGCATTACCAATATAGGCGGCGCGCTGGTTCCTTATGTGGCTTTCGG
>NZ_CALKTS010000128.1 GCF_937997595.1 uncultured Campylobacter sp.
CAAAGCTACATAGCGGCGGGGAATTTTTACTGGAACAGCGGCATGTTTATGTTCAAAGCCGGCGTATTTCTAAGCGAGTTAAAGGCGTATAGTCCTGAAATTTACGAAGCTTGCGTCCGTGCGTACGAAAATTCTAACGCGGAAAATCCGATTAGAATTAAACTCCCCGATATACAAGAGATCCCCGCAGATAGCATTGATTATGCGGTTATGGAGCGCACGAGTCTTGCTAAGGTCGTGCCTGCAGACATCGGCTGGAGCGATCTGGGAAGCTTCGATAGTTTAGACGCCGAGCTGCCTAAAGACGCGAACGGCAACACCGCTGTCGAGCAAAATATCACTCTAAATTCTAAAAACAATCTCATCATCGGCTCGGGCCGCACGATAGCCGCCATAGACATCGAGGATCTCGCTATCGTCGATACCAAGGACGCCCTGCTCGTATGTAAAAAAGGCTCTACTCAAAAGGTAAAGCAGGTGGTGGAGCGGCTGAGGGATAGCGATCTGGCGCGCGTGCACGTAACGACGCACCGCCCGTGGGGCAGCTACACTGTGCTCGAAGATGAGCGCGGCTACAAGATCAAGCGTATCGTCGTTAAGCCCGGCAAGCGGCTATCGCTGCAGAAGCACTACCATCGCAACGAGCATTGGATCGTCGTTAGCGGCACCGCGACCGTGACCGTGGGCGAGCGAAATTTCTTGTTGCGCGAGAACGAATCTACGTTCATTAGAATGGGCGAGGTTCATCGCCTCGCAAACGAAGGCAAAATCCCCGTCGTGCTAATCGAAGCTCAAGTCGGCAGCTACACCGGCGAGGACGATATCGTGCGCCTGCAAGATGATTTTAATAGGAGCTAGGATGAAAAAGCAACTCTGCGTTTTGATAATCTTGACTGTCGATATTTTCGGCATCTGGCTTTGCTTCGGACTTGCCGTGGTGCTTAAAAATTTGCTCTACGGCGATAGCGTGCTGCTGGACATTGGCAGGTATCAGGGATTCGCGCCGTCCTACGCCATAATGATATTTCTATTTTTTTATCAGGGGATCTATTCGAGGCGATATGATTTTTGGCATGAGAGTAGAATTTTAGTGAGAAGCTGCTTTTTTGGGCTTTTGCTAAGCCTAGCGCTACTTGCTTTAATCAAAGTCAATTACGAATTTTCGCGTGCCAGCTTTATTTTGAGCTTTGCCTTTATGGCGGTGGTTTTGCCTCTTTGTAAGCTCATAACGAAAAGGAAGCTTTTTAAATTTGGATTATGGCGAAAGAGGGCGAAAATTTTAGGCGAGGGCGAGGAGTTTGAAAGCGCCGTCTTAGAAAGCGCGTATTTAGGATATGTTAGAGCTCTTGGCGGCGATTACGACGTGTTGTTTATCGGCGGAAGCAGGCTTGATGCGAAAGCCTTGAACGAGCTTATCAAGCATAATATCAGAAAGAACAAAGAAATTTTATTCACCCCCGTGCTGCGCTCATACGACTTTACGCAGGCAGATATTTACAGCGTTTTTGCCTCGCGCACCAGCCTCTTTGCGATACGAAATTCTCTGAAAAGCCCTTTAAATTTAGCTCTTAAACGCGGGCTTGATTTGGCGCTAATTTTCTTAGCGCTTCCTTTGCTAGTGCCGATTTTCGGCGTAATCGCGCTGATGATGAAGCTAAAAGAGCCCACAGGGAGCATATTTTTTTCGCATCAAAGAATGGGGCTTGGCGGTAAGCCGTTTGGTTGCCTGAAATTTCGCTCGATGAAAGAAAACGGTGATGAAATTTTAGCCCAGTATCTAAAGCAAAATCCGCAAGAGGTGGAGTATTTTGAAAAATATCATAAATACGAGCACGATCCGCGCATCACGAAGCTGGGCGATTTTTTGCGCAAAAGCTCGCTAGATGAGCTTCCGCAGCTGATCAATGTCCTAAAGGGCGAAATGAGCATCGTAGGTCCTCGCCCGTGCGCGCAGTACGAGCGCAAGGATATGGGCGAATACGCCGATCTAATCCTAGCCGTTAAGCCCGGCATTACTGGGTTTTGGCAGGTGAGCGGGCGCAGCGATGTGGATTTTGCGACTAGGGCCGGTATGGATACGTGGTATATGAAAAACTGGTCGATCTGGAACGACATCGTAATTATTTTAAAAACCTTCAAAGTCGTTTTAGCACGTGAAGGGGCAAGCTGATCGGTTATCGAATCCTTAAGGCAGGTTCTTTCTTTTGAGATAAATTTTAAATTTAATACGGCGCTTCGATCGAGATATTGGAATCGCCCGGGTTTCAATTTCGCCACGATTAAAATACATATACACAAACAATGCGAGCGCGCGGCAATAGCTAGGAATTTGCGGCGCAAAATTTGAAATTTTGAAATTTCATCGCATGCTTGCGTAAAATAAGACTATGCAAAAATGGTGATAGTTTAATGCAGACGACCAAGATTATGTAGTATCGCGGGAAAAGTATTAGCCGTTAATCATATTGTTTAAGCACACATAAAAATAGCGCTACCTGATAAATTTCACTGCCGCTTTCCGCTTTTGCGCGAATACTACTATGTAAAATTTACGCAAAGCAGATGAATTTTATCCTCGTTTCCGCGTTGACATATTTTAAAATTTTAAAATGCCTATTTTGCAAAAGCGACAGCTATTTTAAAATTTAGGTAATTTGTAGATAAAATTTTGATCTATTTGAGCAGTAAAAATGGTGTCCCGTGTAGGATTCGAACCTACGGCCGCCTGATTAAGAGTCAGATGCTCTACCAACTGAGCTAACGAGACAGGAACTATAATTGTAGTGATAAAAATATAAAAAACTGATTAAATTTTATAAAAATTTCGTTAAATTTCATAAAATTTTATTCGGTCTTTATATACCTAATAACTCATAAAAATTAAATAAATACTTTAGTAAAGAACCAATAAATCTTTTTAAAATAACCTATGCACTTCGATTTCACATCTCGGCGCTCTTGCGCAAACTCAACGCAAAGTCCAAAACAAGAAGCCCCATAAGCGGGGCTTAACTCGATAATTTATTTTGCTTTTTTAGCCTTTTTGCTTCGCGTAGCCTTAGCATGAGTTCTAGGAGAGCGGTTTGAGATGATCGGCTTACCGTCAGGATATTTTTTCTGCACGTGATTTACAGGTATCGCCGCACTGCTGCTAGCACCGTATTTCTCGCCGTTTGTGAAATACTTCCTCATCACTTCTTTCCATCTTTTTGCGTATTTATTCGCGCGCGGAGAGTCATTTAAGATGTCCTCGTAGTCGTAAATTCTCTCATAGAAGTCGTTAGTTAGTTGATCGTCGATAGTGATTCTGCCGTTGTCAATCGATACGCCTAGGTAGACGCCTGTTTGCTCGCCCGGGCTTACCATCCATGCAGAAATATCAGGTAGATCGGTTGCGCGACCGGTTCTTCTACCTACGCCGCCTGCTGCGGCACCTACATTGATCTCAAGGGTGTCTGTGCCGGTAAAAATGTCTTGATATGACTTCGTAGTATGGAAGATCATCACAATGTCGCTCGTCTCGTAGCCTGCCTGTAAGCCTACGCCGTAGCCTTTATATTTGATAAAAATCGGCGAACTCCACTCGCCATTCTCGCCTTTGACGCTAAAAATTCCATCGCCGTACTGCAGCGATGCGCCCGCAGCTAAACGTTTTACGTCGGTTAGGATTGCGACGGCTTTGGCGCTAGTCAGATAGCGCTCATCGGTGCCGAAGTTATTAGCCGCTACGAAAGATCTAACAACGTTAGTCGCTGCTATAACCTCTTGATTTGCCACGACGTCCGCGTGCAAAAGACCGCAAAGTGCAACAGATGCTAGAAGCAAAAACTTTTTCATCATTTAATCCTTTTAAAATTGAATTTTCGTTATTATAACAGCAATTTCATTCTTTTTAGCTAATTTTTAACAAAAAATTGATGAAAAATAACGAATTTTGGAAAATTTATGAAATTTCTAGCTATTTTTGCACTTTTGGCGATCAAAATTTTCGCTTTAGACATAGTAAACGGTGATGTTGTTATCTTAAAATTAGATAAAAGCACGACCGAGTTGAGCTTTGGCTTAAAGCAAATTCCTCTCATCGTGGCTCCAAATTCTAACGATAAAATCGCCGTTTTAGCAGCGAATTACCGTGCTAAGGGAGATTTCTCACTGCGAATAGTAGATCAAAGCGGCAGCCGCGAGCAGATCGTCGCTTTGAAAAAGGGCGAGTACAAAAAAGAGACCTTAAGCGTCGCTCCTGGCAAAGTTAAACCGCCCAAAGAAGCCGCCGCGCGTATCAAAAAAGAGCTCGACGAAGCCAACGCGATCTATGCGATTACCACGCCGCGCTATCTTTTTTCCACGCCGTTTGAGCTGCCTTTAAACTCCAAAATAACCTCTGCATTCGGCAATGCCCGCACTTTCAATGGCGAGCTTAAAAGCTATCACAGCGGCACCGATTATCGCGCCGCAGTAGGCACTGCGGTGCGCGCCGCCAACGACGGGGTCGTAGTCATCGCCAAAGACCGCTACTACGCGGGCGGCTCGGTCGTGATCGATCACGGCGGCGGCATCTATTCGCAGTATTATCATCTAAGCGAGATCAAAGTGGCGCTTGGCGATCACGTTCACAAAGGCGATGAAATCGCGCTTTCGGGCGAGAGCGGTAGAGTTAGCGGCCCACATCTGCACTTCGGCATCGCGATCAACGGCGTGAGCGTCAATCCGCTAAGCTTCGTCGCTAAATTTAACGAAGTGGTTTTTGGCGAGCGCTAAAATGCCCTACAATCCGAAGGAGTTGATGAAAAAAATTCTCGCAGGCAGCGATTTTAAGCTAAAAGGCTCGGTCAAGGGTCGCGTGCGCGTCGCGAGTAGGGACGGAGCGATCGTAAATTTTACCGCCGCAGACTTCGGCGTGCAGAGCCTAAACGACAAAATTTCGCTCAGTGGCGAGCAGTTTGAGCGTTTTAGAGCTAGAATTTTTGGGATTTTAAACTCTGGCGGACGCGAGCTTGCAGGCAGGCTCACGCTCTCTTCTACGCCCAAAAAGAAAGCCCGCGCAGATCGTCTCCGCACGGCGGATGGCTATGCGGAGCTTGACGACGCCTGCGATTTTGGTAGCTTTTGCGAAGGAGATTTGGGCGTAGTTTCGCCTGAGGAGGATGACAGCTTGGCAAAGACTTCGTATGCCACAAATGCAAGGCGCGGCGAGCGAGATTTTTCTGCGCGCAGCGCTCAGAGTGCGCAAGGCTTTACTTCTAGGGCAGAATTTCAAGATGTTTCGCAAGCAGAATTTTATGGCGCAGCTCGGGCGGAATTTTGCGCAGATACCGCGTGGGATACGACGCGCGAGAATTTAATTTTGCAAAATGATGCTGCGCAGGATGACATGAGTGTGGGGCTCGCCGCTAGTTTCGAAGAGAGTGAAAATGCGAGGAGTGAAAAATTTATGCTGCAAAGCTCTGCGCCTGCGAATTCTGCCAAAGGGCAAAGCTTCATTCCTGCATCGCGAAATTTTATTTCCGCGCAAAGCTCTGCGCTCGTGAAAGATTCCGTATTTAAGGCGCAAAATTCTAATTTTATGGCGCAAGCGGAGAATTTTGCAGCTGAAAATTCGTTTGTAGCAGAGCAGGACGCGGACTTACGAAGTAAAAATTCTACGGCGCAAGGCTCTGCATCAAAAAATTCCACTTTCGCAAATTCTGCGCTTGATATAAAGTGCGCAAATGATTGTGGGCCTCAAGGCTCCGAGTTTTCTAAGGGGCAAA
>NZ_CALKTS010000129.1 GCF_937997595.1 uncultured Campylobacter sp.
AATTTGAGCGCAATTGTGGCAAAATTCGCTTGAAAAAACGGTTAAATTTTAAATCCCGTTCTCATTTCGCGAATAAAATTTTACCCGGGCTGCGTAAAATTCCGACGTAAATTTATCCACTTTTGGCGCGCTAGGAGCGATAAGCTCTATCTGTATTCCCGCCCCTGACAAAAATTAGCAGAAGGATCAAATTTGACGGATCTTAAAATTTTGAATCAAATTTAAAAACCTAAAGCGGCGGAGCGCAAAATTTTAACTATATTTTTAAAATTTTATAAGCTTTGCAGGCTCTGCTAAAATCCAAATTTAACTCTAAGCATCGCCCTTTTTGTTGCGCTCCGTGATAAATTTAGCTAATAAATTTATCTCCAATTTACTCACTTCAAATAGCGCCGTGATTTTCTTTTCGGCTAGGTCTAAATTTTTATCGCAAACGACCTTGAAATATCTACGCAGCTCGGCGTAATCGCTTGGATTGCTGATCATAAAATTACAAAATAAACCGTTTTTGCCCTGTAAAAATATCATATCAAAAACGCTATCAATGCCCTTGCCAAAATGAAAAATGATCTGGGGCAAAAGCACTGCGCAGATCGTCGCTAAAATTATAAAAATAGATGTCACTACGGGCAGCACTACAAACATCGCCGCCATGATAACGACAAGAAATATTATGCCTGATTTACCGCCGACGCTATCTAGCCCGTAATGTATCGGAAGCGCGTAGGATACTGTTTTGTGAAGCTTTCGTATTTGACGCGGCGCAATTTCCGCAAAAATGTTACCGTCAATTATCTTGACGATTTTATCATTATAAAAATAGACATAAGCGTTTCTATAGAAATTCATATCGAATTTTCTCCTGCCTATGACGAGCAAAAAGCATAATGAAATTTTAAATATATCGGAGTTGCCGCCAAAAAATACGTTTCTTAAAATTCCGAAAGCCATTAATGCAAACATCAAAATAATCGAAATTTTTATGACCTGATTAGTTTCGTCTTTGATGACTAGCGGCTCTTTGTCGTAGTCTCTTGCAAATTTTCTCAGGCTTAAATTTAACTCATCTTGCATGCTCATTCCTATTTTGCCTGTGTAGTAAAATTCTACTACGGCTTTCTCACGCCAGACGCACAGGTTATTTCAGGCCAAAATTTTGCTTTATGTATATGTGCAAAATATCGATCGCAGCGGGCGTTACGCCGCTGATCTCGCTAGCGGCGAACAGCGTCGGCGGAGATAGACGGCTCAGCTTCTGCACTATCTCGTTGCTAAGCCCTCCGATCTTACTAAAATCGATCTGCGGCGGGATCGCGACACCCAGCAGTCCCTTCATCCTCTCGACCTCTGCGCGCTGCATCGCGATGTAGAAATGATACTTGCACTGCGTTAAAATTTCATCCAAAACCTCATCGCTAAAGCCCTCAAAATGCGGCGCCAGAGCAAGCAGACCCGCCTTTGAAAAGCCGCTTTGAGAGGCGATTTTTTGCAAGCTACAGCTTTGTGAAATGGGCTCTGCGCCGATACTTTGTAGTAGGCTAAGCGTCTGTTTCGAAGGGGTAATCTGTGTTTTTAGTAAAAATTCCATTCCGCTCTCCACGTCAAGCTTAAACTTGCGCGTCCGCTCGTAACTCGCCTCGTCTAAAAGCCCGATCTCGCGGCCGTATTCGCTTAGACGCAGCACGGCGTTGCCCTCGCGCAGCAGCAGGCGAAATTCCGCGCGCGAAGTAAACATTCGGTAAGGCTCGTTCGTGCCCTTGGTAACCAGATCGTCGATCAAAACGCCTATATACGCCTCATCCCTGCGCAAAATCAAAGGCTGCCGCTCGCGCAAATCAAGCACGGCGTTGATGCCCGCCATCAGCCCCTGTGCCGCGGCCTCCTCGTAGCCCGTGGTGCCGTTGATCTGCCCCGCTAAAAAAAGCCCGCGGATCTTTTTGGTCTCGAGGCTGTGTTTAAGCTCGGTAGGATCGATAAAATCGTACTCGATCGCATATCCGGGGCGGACGA
>NZ_CALKTS010000130.1 GCF_937997595.1 uncultured Campylobacter sp.
GCCGCCTGCTAGATAAATTTCTTTTACGTTTGCGTTCACGCCGCCTCCTTTAACTCTAAAATTTGCGTCCGCCGCACCGGCGCTGCTGCCGCCGCCTGCGGCATTGAGCGCGACTAAATAACCCGCCGCCAAAGCAAAGAGGCAGATTAAAACTTTAGAAATTTTCATTTTGATCCTTTCGTTTTGAATTTTGCGCAATTTTACAATCTCTAAATGAAGCGAGAGTGAAAGAGAGAAATTTTATCGCTTACGGCGGATCGCTACCTAAATTTTATCGCCGCAGGATCGGGGCTTTCGGCTCGCCGTCGCCGCAGAATTAGAATTTTATCGTTGCGGCGGCGCAAGATCAAAATTTTATCTTATCCTCGCGGCGCGCTGCAGCATCGGAATTTTACCTCCTCGCAAGCGGTTAAAATTCTATGCTATAACGAGGGCTGAAATTTTACCGCTTCAGCGGGGGGGCGGATTTCGCTAGCGCGGCAAGCGGTTGGATTTGATCGCCGCGGCAAAAATTAAAATTTTGCTACCGCTGCAGGGTTAGAATTTCATCGCCCCTGCGCTACGATGAAATTTGTCCCTTTTACGAGCGAGACCCTTGCGCCGTCCATTCGCCTGCGCTACGGCTCACGTGAAATTTATCCATTTGTCGCGGCTTACGTGGGGATTTTAGAGATTTCGATACGCCCTATTGCGGCGCGAAATTTTATTGTCGCGCCTCGCGGCTAGATTTTGCTACCGTCGTGGGGATCAAAATTTTACCGCCGCGCGACCGCAATCTGAGCCTGATTTAGCGCCTTTGCGAGTTTTACGACGCGGCCGAATTCTACCGCAGGCGCCATTTTGCGAGGGCACGGATTGCTCGCGGAACGGAAGCTTTGCACTGCGCCCGCTGCTTTGCCGCATTTAAAATTTTATCTACGCACCGCTTAGGTTGCGGCACGGGGTGTCCATCCGCTTGTCGCGCGATTAAAATTTATCTACGAGCGCGCCGACCGCGACGAGGCGCCGCCTTAAAAATTTATACTCCGCTCCGTATCTGCTGCGAAACGGCGCTGAAATTTCAACGCAAAATAGGCGCCATGAAATTTTCGCGCCGCGAGATAAAATTTGTGCGTCGTTGTACGGCGACGAGGCGCGAACCCATCCGCTGCGTGCGCGATTAAATTTAAAATTTACGCGCCGCGACCGCTAGATAAAATTTCGCGACCATTCAGGGGCGGCGGATGATTTAAATTTAGATTACGCCGCACCTACACAAAGCAGTATGTCGCATAGCCAAAAACCCGCGCCGCATAGTAGTATAATGAAGCGCGAACAGTCGGATTCGCACTGCCTCCACCGCGTAGCGGAGCGCAGTCATTTACATCGCACACGACTTCGTAGCTGAGGTAGCCGGACTTGCGCCGCGCAGTCGCGAACAGCCGGATCCGCGCTGCGTTGGTGCGTAACAAAGCACTATGCATTAGATCCGCACCGCGCCACTACAAAACGATATACCGTGCAGCCAAATCGGCGCCGCATAGCTGTATGGCAAAACGCAAGTAGTCCGATTCGATCACGCCCAGCGCGTATCGGAGCGCAGTCAAATTTACATCGCGTACGGCTGTGTAGCGGAGATAGCCCGATCCGCACCGCGCTGGCGCGTAACAAAGCACTGTGCATTAGACCCACACCGCGCCCGCTACGCAGCGAGCAACGAGATCAGCCCCTACGACGCGGCTTTCAAGATTTGCAACGGCATAAGAAGTTGCGAAGCTAGCGCAATAAATCCGCCCCGACGCAGGCGAGTGAAATTTAGTGCAAAAAGTGGCGCACTCCCGTAAAATACATCGCCATGCCGAACTCGTCGGCGCTTGCGATCACCTCATCGTCGCGAATGCTGCCGCCGGGCTGTACTACCGCCGCGACGCCCGCAGCATGGGCGATCTCGATGCTGTCTTTAAATGGGAAAAACGCCTCGCTGGCAAGCGCGCAACCGCTCAGATCGACGCCCACGTCGCGAGCCTTTGCCACTGCCGCACGTGCGGCGTCCACGCGGCTCGTCATACCCATGCCGATCGCGACCATCGCGCGATTTTTGACGTAAACCACGCAGTTGCTCTTCGTAAGCGCGGCGATCTGCCACGCGATTTTTAGATCATCAAGCTCGCTCTGGCTCGCCGCGCGCCCCGTAACGCAGCGGGCGTTTGCGACCTCGCCAGCGCCCACGTAGTCGCGCTGCTGATATACGAAGCCGCCGTCAATAAATTTAAAATCGTATTTGTCGTTTTCGCGAATTAAAAACTCCCCGCCCTGCTCGAAAATTTTAATACGCTTTTTCTTTTCAAATACCGCAAGCGCTGCGGGCGTAACGCGAGCGGCAAGGATAACTTCGACAAAAATTTCATTGATTTTATTTGCTAGCTCCTCGTCCAAAACGCCGTTTATCGCCACGACGCCGCCGTATGCGCTTACGGGATCGCATTTTAGCGCCTCTACGTAGCTTTCAAGCAGGCTCCCCTTTACGGCGAAGCCGCATGGATTGGCGTGCTTGCAGATCGCCACCGCAGGCGCCTCCCCGAAGCTGCTAGCCAGCATCAGCGCGCCGTGCATATCGGTCATATTGTTAAAGCTCGCCTCGCCCTTTAGGCTCTTAAAATGGTTGCTAAAAAAGTCCTCGAATTCGTACAGCGCGCCCTTTTGGTGCGGATTTTCGCCGTAGCGAGTATCGAATACTTTGCTGCCCGTGATAAATTTTTTCGCGCCGAAGCCGCCGTTAAAGCGCTCGTTCATATAGTTTGCGATCATCGCGTCGTAGGCTGCGGTGTGCTCATAAGCTTTTATCATTAAATTTTGCCTAAATTTGAGCTTCTCGCTCTCGTCCGTACCGCTTAAATTTTGCAAAACCGCGCCGTAATCAAGCGGACTCGTGACGACATAGACGCTTGCGAAATTCTTAGCCGCGCTTCGAACCATCGCAGGCCCGCCGATGTCGATATTTTCGATAATCTCGGAAAAATCGTCGGTTCGGGCTACGGTCGCTTTAAAAGGATACAGATTTACGCACACGAGATCGATGCTGCCGATGTCGTACTGCGCGGCTTGGCTTACGTGATTTGCGTCGTTTCGCTTATACAAAATTCCGCCGTGAATCTTTGGATGCAGGGTCTTAACCCGCCCCTCAAACATCTCGGGCGAGCCCGAGTACTCGCTCACTTCCGCTGCTTTCACGCCATTTTGCAAAAGCAGTTTATGCGTGCCGCCCGTGCTTAAAATTTCAAATCCGAGCTTCTGTAGCCCGCGAGCAAACTCTACGACACCCTCTTTATCGCTGACGCTGATTAACGCTCTCATCTTTTCTCCTTTTAATTTATTCGCATAGTTTTTTAAAAATCAGCTCGCGCATATCGTTTGCGTTAAGCTGAAAATACAAAATCGCCTCGCGGCGAGCCTTTTGATACTCGCGCCTCGTCTTTTCATCCTCCGCGCCGAGCTTTGCGCCGTTAAATTTCGACATACGCGCCGAAGCCAGCTCTTTTAGCCTCTCGCTGCCCACAGAGATACCGCCACTATAATTAAACCACTCTTTGCTTTGAAAAATATTAAATAAAATTTGAAAATCTACGAAATTTCCCTTATTGTACTCGGCGCAGACCCCGTTTTTGTGGCTTACGGCGTAGATCGCGCCGTATCTGCGCTCGAAAAAATATAGTTTTATGAGCTTTGCGTTTTTGTCTAAATTTGCGCCGTTACCGCCTAAAATCGCAAGCTTCGCATCGCCTCGCGTTTCGTAAGAGCCTAAAATCGCGCCGTTTTCGTAGAGATTGTCGCCGTAAAAAGCGTATTTCGTATCCCCAAGCTCGCTTGAAAGAACATAGGTTTTATCGCTTGCAGGCGAGTTTTTGCCCGCGCAGCCGAGCAGCGACAGAGCCAAAAACAGAGACGAGATAAAAAATTTCATCGCGAAAAATCCTTTAAATTTTAAAATTTTGCCAAATTTATGAAGCGGAAATCGGCAAAGCGAAATTTGCTAAATTTACCGCATTTACCGCGCGCAAATTTTAAATTTGCTTTTCAAATGCCGCCGCTTTGCTCGCGCGGACGTAAATTTTAAAATTTTGCCGCCGCTTGCAAAGGCTAAATTTAAAAGCCGCGCGCAAAACGTAAATTTAAACTGCAGCGCAAATTTAGCCGCAAGAACCTACGCAAATCGGTTAAATTTAAAATTTCACGGCGCAGCTTTTATCGCCAAGCTAGGTTGCACTTGCTTTTGCCGTTTTTAAAATTTTAAATTTATTTGCACATCCTGTTTTCCAGCTCATCCATAAGCGCGGCTATGTCATCATCAATCGCACCTTGCGCTGCTGCTCGTTTAAATTTTATGCGCCGCTTTAAATTTTACAAGCCGCAAATTTAAAACGGCACGAGATCCAAAACCGCACTAAATATAATAGATACTGTTTTTGATATTTTTGCCGTCGATCTCGTTTTTGCGCCACGAGCTCTCGTCGTTTAGCACGATCCAGCGCTTCTCCTCCTCACGGTAAAACCAGTCCTTGTCGATCTGATAATAAATCTGGCATCCCGAAATTTCGATGATATTGGCGATGTTATTGTCGTGGTAGTTGTTCTCGTCGAAGTCGGTGAAAGTGCGCTGCCCCATCTCGGCGTAGAGCTCGTTTAAAATTTGAAGCATCTCGCTTAGGCGCGTATCCATCTTCTCGACCTGAAGCCCAAGCTCGTTAGCTTCTCTGAATAAGATCGGATAGTCGTGCGACGGATAGCCGCTGTTTAGCTTGTCGCTGATAAAGGCGATCTTTTGCTCATCTTCGAAGTGATAGCGCAGAATTTCGCGGCAAATTTTAAGCGACAGGCTGCTTGCGCGATCTACGGCGCCGAAAACGAGCGGATGGATATATTTGTAAAGCTCCTTGTACGGGTTCTCATCGTTCGGGCGCTCGTTATTTTTCCAAAGCTTCACCACGCGACTTAGCTCGTCCATCGAAACGTTGGCTTGGTCGTTGGTGTTCGTAACCGGCGAAAGCTCGTGGCGCAGCGAAGTATCGACCGACGTGAGATAGCCTAGCGGCCCCATTAAAATTTTATTCGCTCCAAGCGCCATCATCGTAGCCGCCGAAGCGCAGTTTGCCGGCACTAGAGCGATTAGCTCGTCGCAGTGGTTGCGCAGGATCGAGACAATCTTAAGCGATGCGATACCGCTGCCACCGTCGCTTTTGATGTAAAGGTAGAGCTTTTCGAAATGCTTGCCCTTGAGGTGGTCGTTGATGCTGATCGCGTCGTTGCCGCAGACGCTGCCAGCGCCCGAATTAAAATAGGTAAGCAGCGGCGCGCCCAGATATTTCTCGATATTGGTGATCACCTCTTGCGTTTGCTTCATCAAGATCGGCGGTTGCTTCGCCGCCTTTTTAGCGCCCTGCTTCTGCTGCTCCTCGTCTTTGGATAGAAATCCCATGTTTTTCCTTTCGTGTTGGTTTGGTTTTAAAATTTTATTTCATAAATAACAAGCAGCCTTAACGCTATCGCATATTAAAATTTCAACATTCGCGCATACTACTTGCCGCCTTTATTTTACGCTAAATTCTCGCGCCGCGTGCTGACTGCCTGCGCGATGCGCAACAGGACTGCATTAAGTGCCCTGCAGGTCTTACGAGCTTGGAATTTTAAATTTATATGCGAATTTAACTGTGCCGCATACTTTGAAATTTCGCCGCCGCGCTGCAGCCAATCTCTCGCGACCTGAAATTTTCGCACGCCACGTATCCTATGATATCATGCCCAAATTCTTTCGCCGCACCTTATCACCGTATCGCGATCCACCTTAAAATTTCAAGGCGTTTTGCGCCCTCAAATTTTAAAATTTGCTCGCCCTACTTCTCGCCGAAGCGCTTCTTTAAAATTTTATACGCCTCGTTGATCTCCTGAAGCCTCTTCGTGCCCTCCTGGATGATCTCCTCGTCCGCGCCCTTGCCCATCAGGATGTCGGGGTGGTATTTTTTCACGAGCTCGCGATATTTTTTCTTGATCTCGCTAAACGTAGCGTCCTTAGAAAGCCCCAAAATTTCATACGGATCTCTTTTGCTTTTGGCCGATCCGTAGCCTTGCGAGCCGCCAGAATAGCCGCTACTATACCCACCAGAATACCCGCCGTATGAACCGCTAGAACTTTGCGAGCCTCCATAGCCCGAACCCGCCGTGCCGCCATAGCCGTAGCCGGTGCCGCCGCCGTAACTGCTGCTTCCGTAGCCACCCGTGCTTCTGCCGCCGTATTTGTCCCAATACCCGCCGCTTCTTGTGCTATAGCCGTCGTATTCGTCGTAAGCGGAGCTGCTTTGCGAGCCGCCGTTTTCGTAATATGTGCCGTAAAAACTGCGCTCAAAGGTCGCGAATATCTGGCTTTGGATATGCTCCGCAATGCCCAATCCGTCACAAATCTGCGAGATCGTGCGCCGCTCTGCCGCGCTAAAACCGCGATCGACGTAGGCTAAATTTAAAAAGAAATAGATTAGCCCCGTTTTGCGGCTCGGGCTCGGGCGGTAGGTTTGGTTATATTTCTCGGCGAGCTCGCGTACGTTTGCGAGGTTTTCTTTCTCGAGCTTATAAACGAGCTTCAGCGCCTGGCGTTCGCGTTCGCCGGCGCCCATTTGGCGCACCAAATCGTCTAAAATTTCGCTTATCATCGCAGCTTCGGACTCGCTTACGTACCCGTCGCTTTTGACGACCTTGGCCAGAAGCGCTACTAAAATTTTAGCCTCCCCTAGCTGCATTCGCGCCTTGCCGCGATAGCCGGAGTTGCTGAGAGCCCCGCCGATCTGCGCGAAAATATACAGCGCGATTAAAAGGAATATGATGCTAAGCACGCGCTAGTCTTCGCTCTTTACGATCTTAGCAAACTCGCCGAAGTAAATTTCTTTCAGCGCCTTTAGATTTTTACGGACGGAATTTATGCGAAACGTTTCGCCGCCGCTGACGCCTAGTCGCATCAAGCTTAGCCCGTATTTTGCGGCCAGCTCTTTAAATTTCGCCTCGTCGCGCACGCCGAAAATCGCGCGCGAAAAGCTCTCGTCGAAAATATCTCTGCTATCGTCGCAGCTCATCTCAAACTCGCCGCCTACGCCGCCTACACACGCCATCTTTGCAAGCGTGATCGCCACGCCGCCGATTCCTACGGAGTTTGCAAATTCCAAAACTCCGCTCTTGCCCGCCTCGATCGCGAAGTCCCACAAAGCGCGCTCTGCTTTTAAATTTAACTCAGGTAGGCTGCCTGCGACGCGATTTTCCACCGCTTTCATATAAAGCGAGCCCGCAAAAACGCCCTTCGTATCGCCTACCAGATAGACGCTCACGCCGCTAGCGCAAAAATCGCTAGGAATGATCTCGCCCTCGTTCGTGCCCACGCATACGATCGCGGGAGTGGGCTGAATGCTAACGCCGCCCGTTTCGTTATAAAGGCTTACGTTGCCGCTGATGACCGGGGTATTTAGCGCGGCGCAAGCCTGCTTGATCCCCTCGCAGCCCTGCGCGAACTGCCACATGACCTCGGGATTTTGCGGATTGCCGTAGTTTAGGCAGTCGGTGATGGCTAGAGGCGTCGCGCCGCTCATAGCGACCTTTCGCCCCGCTGACGCTACCGCGAGCGCCGCGCCTATGCGAGGATGGACGTAATTCATCCGCGTGTTGCAGTCTGCAGCCATCGCGAGCTTTACGCCGTTTTGCTTAACTCGCATCACCGCAGCGCCCAGCATGCCGGGACGCTTGGCGGAATTTAACCCTACGTTAGCGTCGTATTGATCGTAGATGTAGGATTTATTTAGTACTTCGGGGTCTTCAAAAATTTTATCAAACGCCGCGTCCAGCTCGCGTTCGCTTGCGCCGCAGCCGCATAAATTTTGCCGAGCGATCTGCGACATATACGCAGGCTCTTTTATCGGGCGATCCAGCACGGGTGCCGCCTCGCTAAGAGGCTCGATCGGGATAACGCCCGCTAGCTCGCCGTGCCAAAAAAGCTCCATCTTGCCGCTATCCGTCACTTCGCCGATTACGGCGGCGTCAAGATCCCATTTGGCAAAAATTTCTTTGATTTTCTCTTCGCAGCCCTTTTTGGCGCAGATCAGCATGCGCTCCTGGCTCTCGCTTAGCATCAGCTCATATGGGCTCATCCCCTCCTCGCGCATCGGCACCTTGTCTAAGCTTAACCTCATGCCGCTACCGCTGCGTCCGGCCATCTCAAAGCTGCTTGAAGTAAGCCCCGCCGCGCCCATATCCTGGATACCCACGACGTAGTCGGTTTTAAAAAGCTCCAAGCACGCCTCCATCAGCAGCTTTTCGGCGAACGGATCGCCCACCTGCACGGTCGGGCGCAGAGATTTGTTCGCGTCGTTAAAGCTATCGCTCGCCATCACGGCTCCGCCGAGCCCGTCGCGCCCCGTCTTAGAGCCCACGTAGATCACGCTGTTGCCCACGCCATCGGCCCTACCGTAGAAAATTTCATCCTTTTTAACGATGCCCAAAGCAAAGGCATTAACTAAAATGTTGCCGTCGAAACTCTTATCAAAGCTCGTCTCGCCGCCTATCGTAGGGATGCCCATGCAGTTGCCGTAGTGCGCGATGCCCGCGACCGCGCCTTTTAGCAGATAGCGCTGCTTCCTGGCGTTTTCGCTTCTTCCTCGCACCTCACCGAAACGAAGCGAGTTCATATTGGCTTCTACGCGCGCGCCCATCGTAAAGATATCGCGCAGTATCCCGCCCACGCCGGTCGCAGCCCCCTGAAACGGCTCAATGAAGCTAGGGTGGTTGTGGCTTTCCATCTTAAAAACCGCAGCCATGCCGCCGCCGATGTCGATGACGCCTGCGTTTTCGCCTGGGCCCTGGATGACCCAAGGCGCCTTGGTCGGGAAGCCGCTTAAGTATTTTTTGCTCGATTTGTAGCTGCAGTGCTCGCTCCACATCGCGCTAAAAATCCCAAGCTCGAGCAGATTCGGCTCGCGACCTAAAATTTTTAAAATTTTTTCATATTCTTCGTCTGAAATTTTATGTGCCGCTACTACTTTTTTATCCATTTTTTCGCCCTTTTCGCCGTTAAATTTAAGTCGCAATAATAACTAAAATTTTCTATCATTTCGATTAATCTTCGCCCTTTTTAAGATACTTCTCGTAAAGTTTCGCCTCTTTTAAAAACGCGTAAAATGCGTTAATATTTGCCGTGATAAATCCCTTACGCCCGTCAAAAAGCGATCTTCGCAAAATGTATGATTTAAAAAACGCAAACGGATAGATCAGCAAAAGCTTCGCAAGGCTCGGCTTTTTGCCCTTCTCAAAATCCCCCTGCGCGCGCAGCGTGGAGTAGTTGTTGTTTTTCGTAACGAGCTCGGCGATCGGCTTTTCGCTAAAGTGATTAATGCAAAATTTGCTCTTTTTTACAGCGCCTTTTATGATCGAAATTTGCGCGTGCACCCCCATATTTTTATACTCGCCGCACTCCTTGCGAAAGAAGCGGATGTGAGTATTTTTGCGCACGAGATCCGAGCACTTGCGCCCTAGCGAGTATTCATGAAATTTAATATCCAGCGCCGAGTAATCGCTCTGGCTCATAAACTCCTCTATCTCGCCCTTTAGCTCAGGACTTACCTCCTCGTCGCCGTCGAGATTGAGCACCCATTCGTTGCTGCAGAGCGAAAATGCGTAGTTTTTCTGCACCCCCTCGCCCTGCCAGTCGTGATGGTAAATTTTATCGGTAAATTTACGCGCGATTTGCAGCGTGGTATCGGTGCTACCGCTATCGACGATTATGATCTCGGCGAAATCCGCCACGCTACGCAGCATACGCTCGATATGGCGCTCCTCATTCATCACTATCGCATAAACGGACGCTTTAATCATAATTTGTTCCTTATCCTCGTAAATTTAAGCCAAAAATCAAAAAACCCCTCCGTGCCCAAAATACCGATACGTTTTACGGCGTATTTGTCGTCGCCCGCCTCGTAAAGTCCGCGCTTGACGACCACCGCGCCTTTAAAATTTGATCTGGCGATATTTAAAATTTCGTCGTTAAATTTACCGTACGGGTAGGCAAACACCTCGCACGGCCGCCCGCAAATACGTGCTACGCGAGCCTTGGACGCGATGATCTCATCTGCGGCGAGCTGCGGATCGCTCGCGTAGGTAAGGTCTAAATTTACGTGGTGCATCGTATGCGCGCCGAACTCCACTAGCCCGCTTGCTTGCATTTTTAAAATTTGCTCCTCGCTTAGCATCCGCGCAAGATGAGCGGTGTTAGCGCGCTCCCAGTCGTTTTGCACGGCGTCCGGCACCAAAAATATGCTCGCTTTGAAATCATATTTTTTCAAAATTTCAAAGGCGCTGGTAAAATTATTTTCAAATCCATCGTCGAATGTGATGCAAACCGCCTTTTTAGGCAGCCGCTCTAACGCAATAAGCTCGCTAAACTTAAAGCTTTTAAAGCCGTTTTTCGCAAGCCACGCGATCTGCCTCTCAAAATCAGCAGGTCTTAGCCGCCATTTGTCGAATTTATCGCCCTTGTGCTCCTCTACGCTATGATACATCAGCACCCGCGCCTTATGCCAACCCTGCGGGATCCGCCACCAGTTATACCGCAGCGAAACGCCTACCGCGGCGGCAAAGATCAGAAAAGCCACAAAATAGGTCATAGCAAGCTCTTGTAAGCTTTGATGTATTGATTTACAACGTTAGACATATCGAATTCTCCTTTGCATTTTTCCTTTACTTTAGAAAAAATCGCCTTAAATTCTTCATAATTCTCATATACTTCGTTTAGTTTACGCCGTAGTGACAAAATATCTCTTTCAAACAGCAGCTCTTTGGGTAAAATTTCGGTGCAAATACCCACTGCAGTAGAGATTAAAAGCGGCGAATAATATACGCCATCGATTGCCGTTAACCCATAAGCCTCAAATGCAGACGCAATGATTTGTAGATTACAAGCACTTAAATAATCTTGCAAATGATCCGTAAAGCCTGCAATATTTATCTTTTCTTCCAAGCCTAATTCTTTTATTAAATCCTTTAAATTCTCCTCTTCTTCACCACTACCGAATATTGTGCATTCAAAGTCAAAATTTACATCCGCCAAAGCCTTTATTATTATATCCATACCCTTGGGCGCAGATAACCTGGCGGCTGAAATGATACTAAATTTATTACTTCTATATTCTCCCTCCTTTGGTTTTTTATATGCCATCGCATTTTTGATGATTATGGAGTTTGTAGGCAAAATTTCTTTCGTATCCTCTAACACCGCCACGCATAGATCAGCTAGTTTATAATTTTTCTTCACCTGCAAAGTATGCTTCGTAGCCACCACTCCGATTCTCCTAGAGCCTAAAAATCGTGCTAAATTCCGTGCGCGATACATTATTTCAATTTCTTTTGTATTGTGACAATGAATTATGTCTGGTGAAATTTTAATTAAAAGCTGTGCTGTCTGTAGTAAAAATAATGGATTATATCTATTATGCCCGAAATTAAATTTGATTAAATTTACGCGTTCACTCAAATATGGTGCAATCTTTTCGTCGCTTAGCAAAAATACCTCATTAGTTTTTGCCATTTCATTACACAGATCGACGCAGACTTTCTCTGTTCCAGCGAACTGCTTCCATTGTAGCGTATGTAGAATTTTCATATCGCTCGCCCTTTCTTATAAATAAACTCGCGCCATTCGTAAGGCTCGCTGTAAAAATCGCTCCGATCGCTTTTATCCTTTTCGCCACGGCCGTTGCGATATTTGCCGTCTCCGTAAATTTCATCGCAAATTTTGGCACCAATTTTATCGTCCTTACCATTGTCTTCGCAACCTACTGCGTGAGCCTCGTCATTAAATTTTAGTTTTTCATCGCCCTTTTTACCGTAAATTTTTCCGCCTTCGCTACGGCTATCATATCTCTCTCCAAGCTCGCCACCAACTTTACTGCAGTCGTCGCTATCCGCATTTTTTAAATCCGTGCCGAAGCTCTCTTCAAAGATCGTCTCAAGCATAAATTTTGCCACTCGGGCGGCGTTTGCGATCTTTAACGTCTTGGCTCTGCCGCGCTGCGCGATACGCGCGTATTCGCCGCTAGCAAGAAGGCATTTGATCTTTGAAAAGCAATCCGTAGGACCGTCAAAATAAACTATCTCCGAGCCGTCCTTATAAAGCCGCTCAAACCCCGCGATCTTGGGGCTAAAAGTGCAGACGCCGCATCCTAAAAACTGCGCCATACGGTCGCTCGCGCCGAGCAATTTATGAGCGCGCGCGCACTCAAGCTCGTCGTCGCGATTAAAATTTATCGCGATCTTCGCAGCCGCGATCTCGCGATGAAATTTATCTCCGAATACGGCAGGCGCGCCGAGGCTTGCAAAAATTTTAAGCCTAAACCCCTCTTTTTCGCAAAAATCGCGCAGCAAAAGCGCAAATTTATACCTCACGTCCTCTTGATAATCGCGCGCTATGTAGATCACGTCGGTCGTTTTAGCGGCGTCTAGGCGTCTATCAAACGCCGCGTCGGAGATGTTTGGGAAAAAGGCGAATTTCGCGCCGTATC